>SVHB01000028.1 GCA_015056005.1 Clostridiales bacterium | reverse complement strand
TAAACCCTTATTTTCTATCTTTTTTTCAAAATCAGGGAACCACACATTGCATGACTTTATAAAATGCTCTTGATCCACCATAACTTTACCTCCCGGTACTGCTGTACTATCATTATAGGCAATTTCGCTGTGAATGTAAAGTTTGAATGGTTGTCCATAATGGCAATAACTTGTGTCGGGCTCGCTCATCATCCAAGACGGCAAGCTTGTTGGAGCGGTGACCCATGTACTTGTTAATGTACCAACCACCGGATATGGCAATTATATTGAAGATATGCCGG
Organism: Clostridiales bacterium; assembly: GCA_015056005.1. Classification (GTDB taxonomy): domain Bacteria; phylum Bacillota; class Clostridia; order Christensenellales; family UBA1750; genus SIG373. The sequence goes on along the minus strand of SVHB01000028.1, from coordinate 32,509 downwards.
GAGCGGCAGGATAAATGATTTGGCAGGGGCAGAAATGCCCCTGTCATTTCCTTTGATTTTGTGAAACAACAGGAACTGTGGGAACTTAAAATATCAGCAAAACTGTTATAGTAAAAGCTTTTTGTTTTGATATAATATAATTGAATCGGAGGTTTTGTTGTGAAAAATATATTTACATTGGCTAATTATTTAGCAGAAAATATCGAAAAAGAAAATATAATTTCTGAGCTGTTTGATCTTTTTAATGTTGATTGCATGAAAAGATGTCAGTTGAATCCCTCGGAATTAGACAGACTTATAAGAAAATTCAATGAAGGTAACGATTGTGATATTTCGGTTTTGGCAGATATTATCACATTCATAAAAGGCGAGCAAAAGAGTATTGAAAACAAAGAAAATGAACTGATCCGCACAATACAATCACATATTGATAAGACCTTTATGCAAGATATCAGCATCGAAAAGATTGCCGATGACTTGCACATGAGTTACTATTACATGTGTCATGTTTTCAAAAACAAATTAAAAATAACAATCAATACCTACCGCACAAAGAAAAGGCTTGAACAAGCAATGAGATTGCTTGTTCAAAGCGACAACAGAATTACCGACATTGCATCTCTGTGCGGCTATAACAACATTAGTTATTTCACTGAAACTTTTACGAAGAACATAGGTATTTCTCCAACAGCGTTTAGAGAGCAATATGCAGGTGTATGTTTTCATCAGTTTTATGATTATGACGATATGCTTCAGGCGACCCAAATGGAGTGCCTTCGATTTTTAAGTAAAGACATAAAGAAAATAAAGCAGGACATCCAATCTGTACATATTCGTGTACCGGATAATGATTTCAAATTTTTGCATGAGGCGGCGATCATTGAATATCATAATGTCTTATATGCATCATGGTATCAATGTCCCGAAAAAGAGCTTCGAGGATATACGCCAATTTGCGGCAAGCGTTCTTATGACGGCGGAAAAACGTGGTCAGATTTAGAAATAATTTGCGAAGATAAAAGCGAAAAAATTCTATACTGTCCGCCGGTCTACGGAATATGTGACGACAGATTATATATGCTTGTTAATCAAATGGTCGCACCTGATCACATTCATTCACTTGATTTGTATGTCCTTAACACCGAAACATGTAAATTTGAATTGTTGTGGTCCAGACCTGTTCCGTTCAAGCTTAACACAAATGTTGTAACATTGCCCAACGGAAAACTTATGCTGCCCGGAAGAATTGCAGAATTAGACGGATTCCCCAACACGCCGGCAGTTTTAATATCTGACTCAGGAAAGATTGATACACAATGGCGCTTGGTGAAAATTGCAGATGACGGCAATCTGCCTTGCGGAACAAAATTGGTTCACCCTGAAATTTCGGTTATATGTGCTGAAGATATATTGTATATGTTTTGCCGGAATGATAAGAGAAAAGTGCCTTTGGTTTATATTTCTAATGATTATGGCGAAACATGGAGTGATGTATGTGCTCACGATATTCCATATGTTTCAACAAAAGTATATTGCGGTACTCTTTCAGACGGACGCCATTATATAATATGCAATACAGATAAACCCAATCGCAGTAAACTTTCGGTATATTTTACGGCAGATCAAAGTATCAAATTGTCAAAGCAACTTGAAATCTTCGATACTGATGACTATCCCTGGAGAGGTGCAATGCATTATCCTGCTGCTTGTGAATATGAAGGGTATCTTTATATAATTGCAACAAAAGGATATGAAAACGCTGCCCGCGGCGCGGAATTATTTAAGATTAATCTGAAAGAAATATAAATGAGTTGATGAACTTTCTTGACATTAATCAAGAGCTGCTCATTGGCTATTCATGACGGCAAAACGACTGGTGCAGTGACCCACGTGCCGGTGAATGACCCGACAAGGGAATAGTGGATACTTATTGAGAATTTGTTAGATGCTGCGAGATAAAACTGATGGCAGGGGCGGTTTGCTCCTGCCATTTTGTTGAAATCACAGCCTTTACATGATATATTTTTAAGAAACGGAGTATATTGGGAAATCAACCGATTCATATGCTTGGAAATGAGGAATTTACATGAGTGATATTATTTGGCAGCCTCATGATATAGAACACAAAATAGACGATAAGCATTTGCTCGAAGTTGTTATTGAGCTAATAATAACATATTCAACAGGTGATTTTTTGCGTAAGATATCAAGACTTGGAGTGGACGATCAGGATATCGCAGTAAAAGGAATTGGAAATTTTATATATAAAAATAACGTTCTATTTAACTATATCGCTATCAATAAAATAGAAAGTTCAAAATTCGTTTATGAAATGTGCAATCAAACAGGTCACTTGGCAGATTACCGTTTTGTTGTTGTAGATAATAGAATGGCGAACAGTTTTTGCATGATTTTTCTTTATGAAAACGATTCTTTCGCAGATTATATCGGGCTGCCGGATCCGTCTGCACTAAACCGCTCACAAAGAAACAAGTTGTTCCGGTCAATCAGAAAATTAGCGGAGGAAGGCATTGTCCTTCCTGTGGATTCTATTTTTTATGACACAAGAACTGGAACGTTCAGTTTACTTGATTATTCAAACGTTGTAACGGATGGATTTCAGGATGCCACAGAAAAACGGGAATACATAAACGCATATAAAGAATTTCTTTTATTGTAGGCTAAGTGTTATAATGTATTCAAATTATAACATTTATATAAAACTATAAGGAGACTTTTACTGATGTGGGAACCGACGATTGGCAAGTGGTATGAAGATGAAGAATATAATATAAAAGGACCGTTGCTGCACGATCTGTTGAAGGTAGCTTCACATCATGGCGATATAAAAAAACTGCAGCAAATAATATCTTGGTTTAACAAACAGAATATGCATGGAGATTATTATTATGCTGTTCTGATAGGGTGCTTCCTGAAGCAGAAAGGAGTAGGTTTAGAAGGATATATCAGTAAGCCTTTTCTTTCTGTTATTTCTGAAATAGCTGCGCAGGCGGATACCTTTGAGGAATGTGCAGTTTGTTTGCTGAAAAAGCAAAATACAGACGAAGAATTTATAGATGAATTTGAGAAGCAATTTATAGAAAAGAATCAATAATGATATAGAAGTGTTGTCCCTAATGATAGTCACTCGTGAGCGGCAGTCCTTTCATTTGGGACGGGTAGCCGATATGCTTTGTGACTCACGTTCTTTTCAATGACCGGGCGAGAGACTATGTATTTTTACTGAAAATATGCCGTATGCGGCAGGATGGATGATTTGACAGGGGTACAAATACCCCTGTTATTTTTTTTTGATATATGCAATAATCAACTTAATTACAGAGAGAGGAGGCTATGGCTTGCATTATTTTACTTGGGATAACGAAAAATTGACCTGTCATGCTGTGAATGAACTGCCTGCAGAACCGGAAACGATGTTTCAGTCGCTCCGCAAAAAATACACCATCAGCTTCTATGTTTCCCGGTGGGAGGATGAGATGACCGCTCCCGGAAAGGGGTTCGATTACAATAATTCTTATGGATATAACAGAGAACCGTTCCGCAGTGAGCTTGTTTTGCGCAGCGGCTCGTTTTTGGGGTTTTATATTGGCGATAATTTTCTGGATCCCGATCCGAAGTATATTCTAAGCGTTTCCAATCCCTTCATCAGAATTGATGATAAATCCCGTTTGGCCTGTTATAAGCGCTGGGAATTGATCGTGCAGTCCAATCCCTCTCCTTGTGAATATGTTTTTCTTGCTCGTGTTTGCGGAAGAGAAGAGGATCATATATTTACAACAGATGAGTTTCCGGATGGAATTGCCGAATCCATATCGGATTCGTTCTATCTTGAGGACAGTGACGGACGGTTTAGCGGTATATTCTGCGTGACTCTGAAACTGAGCAGTCGGGGTGTAAATGATCCGGATGCTGTTTTGAAAAAGCTGCAGGAATATCAGCCGATTCTGGTTCGCGAATAAACTATCGTGTATCTTATAGCCAACCATTATGATGATCGCTCGTGTCGGCAGATACTGCTTTTCGGGATAACAAGCCATGCGAGCGGTGACGCATATCCTTGTGAACGATAAGGCGGGGAGTATACCGAGTTATTAAAACATAACGGATACATAGGGTTAATAGTTTGACAGGAGCGTTTTGCTTCTGTCATTTTTCTGTTTCTGTGATATAATGTATAAAGCAAAAGCTTGCAGGCGGGCTGTGAAGTTTGCTGCGGGGAGGATCAACGGCAATAGTGACTTGTCGAAGTAAAAATGAGGAAGGAAATCATAATGACAGAACAGAAGAATTACAAAAAAACTCTGATAGCCTGTTATCTTGGTTTTGTTACCCAAGCGATATCCGCAAATTTTGTGCCGCTCCTGTTTTTAACATTCATAAGCACTTATGGGATCACGCTTGAAAAGATCGCGATGATTCCGATGGTATTCTACCTAACGCAATTGCTTGTCGATCTTGCGGCTACAAAATATGCCGACAAAATAGGATATCGCACCTGCATTGTCGCATCTCAGGTGTTATCATCTGCAGGTCTTGTTTTAATGGCGATACTGCCCGAGGTGTTTTCCGTACCGTTTATAGGTATTCTGATCTCGGTAGTGCTTTATGCAATAGGAAGCGGCCTGATCGAGGTTTTGGTAAGCCCCATCGTTGAAGCCTGTCCGTTTGAAAATAAGGACGGAATGATGAGCCTTCTGCATTCCTTCTATTGCTGGGGGGCTATGGGTGTCGTTTTGGGTTCCACGCTCTTCTTTGCCGTATTCGGCGTGGAAAATTGGAAAATACTCACATTTATTTGGGCGCTGGTGCCATTATATAATACCTTTAACTTCATTAGCTGTCCTATAGAACGACTGGTTGAGGACGGCAAGAGCATGGGGATCGGTATGCTGCTGAAAACACCTGTCTTCTGGCTGATGATACTTCTCATGGTATGCTCGGGCGCATCGGAAGTAACCATGGCTCAATGGGCGTCGGCATTTACCGAATCCGCATTAGGGGTTTCCAAAACGATCGGCGACCTGGCAGGTCCGTGTTTGTTTGCAATGTTTATGGGCATAACCCGCATGCTGTACGGAAAGTTCAGCGAAAAGCTTGATTTGACCAAGGTCATGCTTGTTTGTGCAATTATGTGCGTAGGCTGTTATCTGCTGGCGTCGCTGTCAGAATTGCCGATCCTCGGGCTTGCTGGCTGCGCGCTTTGCGGTTTGGCTGTGGGAATTATGTGGCCTGGCTCTATCAGCATATCCTCTAAGATATGTCCAAGGGGCGGAACCGCAGTGTTTGCATTTCTGGCGCTGGCAGGCGATCTGGGTGCTATGGTAAGCCCCACTATGGTGGGAAGCATTTCCGAAATGGCAGGCGGTGATCTTAAAATGGGATTGCTCGCAGCTGCGATATTCCCGATAGTCCTCACATTTGGATTGCTTATCCTTAATAAAAGGGGCAGAAAAGCGGTAAAAACCGAATAATTTCCTCAAGTCCTGAGAATGAAGAAACGAAAGCATTGTATGACGAACTGAAAAATTGATTTGTCTATGATATCGATTGTTCATACGCATCAGGCGATTATAAAAACGATAACATGTGCGGCAGTCCTTCACTGTTGTGCATAAATAATGGAATAAACAGAATCAATCTATGGGGAGAGTAAAAATGAAAGAATACAAGCTGGTTTATTTGAATAAAGAAATAAAAATGTCCCGTGAAAAGGATCTGGAACAGGCTCAGGATATCATAAACGAGTATATAAATAACGGATGGGAGCTTCAGCAAATCGTATCGCCAAGCGATGGTATAGGCGCATTGGTAGGCGTATTTTTTAAGGAAAAATATAGTCTGTGATTCTTACCGGGACTGCGAAGGAAAACGCATAGATTTTTGCAGAAAGGGTTTGGAACATGAATGAAGCAGGAAAAGAAAACGTCGAAGCTTTTTCTATTGATGAAAAGATGAGTTTTTTTAAGAAAAAATGGCTCAAAGAGCATATAGCAGCAATGTGTTTGGCGGGAATTCTGATCCTGAGCGTGCTTGTAGCAGGCATTTTGCTTAAAAAGCCATTGATAGCGTCGGGAGCGCTTATTATGCTTGTTATTGCCCATGCGATCAGAAACAACGCCATGATGGCATATGCAGAGAAAAATACGTTTGAATAAAGCAAAAACAGCCCGCAATATATGCGGGCTGCGCTTTTATCATGCTACTTTTTCCAACCGTAGATCCTGCCGAACTTGTCGTCAAGATAATCGATAAGGGGCTGAGCATCAAGACCCTTGTCGCTGAACTTATTGAGCAGATCCATTGCGGTAACGCTCCTGCCGTACTGCCAGATGTTTTCGGTAAGCCAATTTATAATGGGAGCAAACTCGCCTTCTTCCACAAGCTCAGAAAAGTTGGGGATATCCTTTAAGATTGCGTTATAGATCATGCCGTCGTAGATATTTCCGAGCGTATAGCTCTGGAAATAGCCGATCCAGCTGCCCGTCCAGTGCATATCCTGCAGTATGCCCTCGGTATCGTTGCGGGGACGGATGCCCAGATATTCTTCGTATTTGTCGTCCCAAGCATCGCGCATCTGGTCGATGGTCAGCTTGCCGGCAAAATAATCGCGTTCAAGCTCAAAGCGGATGATGACATGGAGGTTGTAGGTGACCTCGTCCGCTTCGGTGCGCTTATAGGTGGATGCGACCTTGTTGAGGGCGCGATAGTACGCCTCTTCGGGGATATCCTCATAGGCGGGGAAGGCTTTTATGAGTTTGGGATAAATATGGTGGATATATGCGCGGCTGCGTCCGATGAAGTTTTCGATAAATCTTGCCTGACCTTCGTGGAAGCCTCCTGAAATACCGCCGAACAGACCCGCCTCGGCAACCTCTTCGTTGCTGGAATAGCCGTACATGGAATGACCGGATTCATGAAGAATGGTGGTGATCAAAGTGGGTTTGCCGTGCTTTGCGGTTGAAATGCGGGCGTCTCTTGGACCGATGGTGGATGAGAAGGCATGGATGACCTTGTCGTTATAGCCGCCCTTTGCGTCCTGATAACCGACCTCGCGTGCAAGAGCCTTGGCAAAGTTCATCATATCCTCAGCGTTCTGTTCCTTCTGCAGGATGCTGTTGTCAATCTCAAGGCCGCTGGCTTCGATCTTGCGGCGGATCTCAACGATGCCCTGCCTGAGTTTATGGAATTCACTGCTGATGTCGTCGATGTTCAGCCCTTCATCGGTCATGTCGACCAGAGTTGCGAAGGGATCGTTGTCGGGACGAAGCGCCAGAGCTATCTGCTTGCGCAGATCAAATACAGCCTTCATATAGGGCTTGAAGATGTTGAAATCCTGCTTTTCGCGGGCTTGCTTCCACGCGGTCATGGATTCGACGCGCTTGCGGTTGAACTCGTCGAAGAGCTCTTTGGGAACATCCTGATAGAAGCTGCGCTGCTTCAAAAATCCGCGGATCTGCGCGGTCTCGATATCATTTTCGCCGATGGGATTTTCTTTGTAGTATGCGGCGATCTCCTCAGCCTCGGGGGTGAAATAAAGTGCGCGCCTTTGGTCATTGAGGAAATTGTTGACCTTCAGGCGATAGGGCACGCCGTCATCGGGCAGGCCGCCCCACTGGTCGATACCCAAAACGCCGCCGATGGAATTGTAATAGCCGCCTATGGTGTAAATATTCTGAAGCGCTGCTTTTCTTTCCTGTGCATTCATGCGGTGATCTCTCCTTATTTATCATAGTTGTAAACTTATGTATGCAGCTATTATAGCATAAACTCAAAGCATATAAAAGACCGAGTGTATGCCCCTTGGTTTTGATCCGCAAAAAAACAGCGATGCATGATATTTTTCCCTATGAAATTTATCGCTAATATGGTAAAATTGGGTGAAGATAAATATAACTTAATCAATAACGATGTATCGAAAAATGTGCCGGGAGGACGTTGATATGAACAAAATTCGTCTGGGTTTGATAGGCTGCGGCAATATGATGGAAACGCATGCAAACGCAGTGGATCAATGCACCGAAAGGCTCAGCATCACTGCCGTGTGCGACATTATACCCGAGCGCGCAAAAAAAGTTGCGGCAGTTCTTGATGATCCTTTCATCACTACCGATTACAAACAAATGCTCGATCATGTTGATGCAGTCCTTATAGCGCTGCCGCATGATCTGCACTATGAATGCGGAATGTTTTTTGCAATGAACAAAAAGCATGTGCTGATGGAAAAGCCCTTGTGCAACAGCGAGGAAGAATGCGTAAGCCTGATTAATACCTGCGACGAAGCGGGCGTGGTGCTTATGTGCGCATATCCTGTGAGGTATTGGCCGGGGATCGTAAAGCTCAAGGAACTGATCGACAGCGGCGAATACGGAAAGGTTATAATGATGTCGATCTGGACCGAGCAGCTGACCAAATACGAGGGTCTGCACTGGGGACATACAGCAAGGCTTGGAGGCGGTCAGCTGTTCTCTCACGGCTGCCATTATATCGATCTTTTGCTCTGGTTCTTGGGTCAGCCCGTGTCGGGAACTCACGTCGGAACAAGGGTGGGCACGCCTTGGCTTTTGAAGGAGGGTACCTCCGCCGTAACCATGAAATTTGAAAACGGCGCTGTTGCATATCATGGCGCAACATGGGGCGCAAGGGGTACAAGGCTTGGATATGATTTCCAGATACAAACCGAAAAGGGTCTGCTTGATTATGAGCACGGCAAAGGTACCATTACCTTCTATTCCGGCAATGAAGTGCATGTTCCCGGCGAACCTGCGCATCCGTTCAAAGAGGTGATCTGGGATCAGGGATCCGGCAAAAAGGCAACGCAGTTTGAGATAAATCACTTTGCGGATTGCGTTTTGAACGGACTTACTCCCCTGACCGACGGCAGGTCCGCCTTAAGGAGCCTGAAGGTCATATGGAAGCTTTACGATGCGGAACAGCATGATACTTACGCCGATCTGAGGGATATTTAAGAGGGCTTTTTCTGAATCAATACGGTTTGATCCCCCGCTGACTGCGGGGGATTTTATGTTTGTTGATATGAAGCTTTTGTTTTTACGGTTTGTATTCAAAATATAACCGGACGGCGTTTGATCCTAAGGCTAAAAAGCACGGCATGACAGCGTATTTAACAAGGATATGGAAAAAGCCTTTACGCTCGGAAAAGAGCTTTCGGGAAAAGGATCATGAAAATCGGTCGGATATATGTCGAGCCTTTGATAATAAAGGCTTGGAAGACCCAACGGGCAAGCCGGACGAAGAATTTGTAAAGACGATATATGCGATCGAGAAAAAGATCCTGCAGCTCAAAAGGCAGCTTGGTCAATAAAGACATAATGCGTATCCGAAGTGTTTTCGGATGCGCTTTTTTGTATTTTAAGCTTTGATACGGGTAAAAATAAGCGTGATTTCATCACGGAGCAAAATGCTTTTGCGGGTTAATATAAGGATGTAAACAATAGATATTTGGGAGGTGGAAAGATGCTTAGCAAAGGCAAGTATATCGTTTATTTGCTTTTGATCGCAATGGTTTTTGTTTTGGCACTCAGCGGCTGCTCAAAGGGGCAGGTCGCTTTTGATACGGAAATTTCAGATATGGCGGAGGTTAAAGTAATGGATTTTTCAAACGAGAATAAAAACGTGATATATCTTGCAGGCGGCTGCTTCTGGGGAATAGAACAGCTGATGCAGTCCATTCCCGGTGTGATCGATGCTCAAAGCGGTTATGCCAACGGAACGGGCAAGGATGATGCGAATTACCAAACCGTTATCGGCGGAAGAACGGGATTCCGTGAGACTGTGAGGGTCGAATATGACCCCGGGCAGGTCAGCCTTGACGCCCTTCTGCTTGCATATTTTTATGTGATAGACCCGACCGTTAAAAACGGGCAGGGCAATGATATCGGAACTCAGTATCAGACTGGCATATATTATACCAATGAGGAAGCAAAAGCGACTGTGGAGCGCATAGCCGAGATAGAAAAAAGCCGCAGCGAGAAGTTTTTTGTGGAAATAGGACCGCTGGTGAACTTCTATCCCGCAGAAGAATATCATCAGAATTATCTTGAGAAGAATCCAATGGGCTACTGCCATATTCCGCTGAAAGAAATAGAGCTTTTCTCAAATCTTACCATAGACCCGGGCGATTACAAAAAGCCCGCTTTGGAAGCTATACGCGATAAGCTGACGCAGGAGCAGTTCTATGTCACTCAGGAAAGCGGCACCGAATATGCCTTCCAAAATGAATTCTGGGATAATTTTACAAAGGGGATCTATGTTGATATTGTAACCGGCGAACCGCTGTTTTCTTCGACCGACAAGTTTGAGAGCAGCTGCGGCTGGCCTGCGTTCACAAAGCCTATCGAGCTTCCCTCGGTTGTTGAGATAGAGGATGACAGCTACGGTATGCGCAGAACCGAGGTGCGCAGCAGGGCGGGCAACTCGCATCTGGGGCATGTGTTCACAAACGATCCGGAGTCTCCAAACGGCATGAGATACTGCATCAACAGCGCTTCTCTCAGGTTCATTCCCTATGATGATATGGAAGCGGAAGGGTACGGCTATCTTCTCTATCTGTTTGATTGACAGATAAAACCGGATATACCAAAAGCGGTGGGATAAAGCGATTTATCCTGCCGCTTTTTGCTGTAAATTCAGGTCTGTTCGTGTTATAATGATAAAGATCATTTTATTATTTGTGCTGAGGAGTATGCGTTATGCGCGTTTTGTATGGCACCAAAAACAAAGCGAAGCTTGAATCCATGAAAAGGATAACAAAGGACCTTGGGCTTGAGATAATCGGGCTCAGCGATCTTGATATGCCTTTGCCCGATATAAATGAAAGCGGAAACGATCCTTTGCAAAATGCCTGTATAAAGGCAATGGCATATTATGAAGCTTATAAAATGCCGGTGTTTTCCTGCGACAGCGGTCTTTTTTTTGATGAGCTTGACGATATGAGCCAGCCGGGAACACATGTCAGGCGCGTTTGCGGCAGGGAACTGACGGATGAAGAGATGATAGCGCATTATGCTTCTCTTGCAAGGAAAAACGGCGGTAAGCTGGTGGGAAGCTACAGGAACGCGATCTGCTTTATTTGGGATTATGATCACATCTATACAAGCATGGACGCATCTCTTTACACCGAAAGGTTCATTCTGACCGATAAAGCGCATGAAATGCGAAACCCGGGTTTCCCTCTGGATTCTCTTTCCGTAGATATCGCAACGGGGAAGTATTATTACGACCTGAGGACCAAGTCCGTTGACGAATCTGCGGTGGATAAGGGCTTCAGAGCGTTTTTTGAAAATGCGCTGGAGAAAATCGGCAGGAGGTAATATGGGGAATGAAAAGGCTTTTTTATAAGGATGAGGTTTGGTTTGCGGTATTGTGGATAGTGATTTATGTGGTGGGATTCAGCACAGCTGATTCTATATCCGAGTCGATCGGTCAGCCAAAGCTCATAACCGCGGCGTTCGGTCTTGTCCTTTCTTATGCGGTGTTTCTGTTCATTTGTAAAAACGGATTGCGGGAATACTTTGGGCTGTGCGCGTTTTCGGGAAATTACAAAAGGTTTATATATTTCGTGCCGCTCGTGCTTATATCAAGCGTGAACCTTTGGTGCGGTCTTACCATGAATTACGATGTTTTTACCTCTGTTCTTTCTGTGATAAGCATGTGCTTTGTCGGTTTTCTTGAGGAGGTAATTTTCAGAGGCTTTTTGTTCAAGGCAATGGCAAAAACGAATGTGAAGGCTGCGATAATAGTTTCATCGCTCACATTCGGCATGGGGCACATCATAAACCTGCTGCTTGGAGAGCCGGTGCTTGATACTCTTCTGCAGCTTGTATATGCCGCAGCCATCGGATTTTGCTTTACTGCGATCTTCTATAAGGGCGGCAGCATCGTTCCCTGCATCATATCCCATGCTGTTGTAAACTCTCTGAGCATCTTTGCGGTTGAACCGCCGGCGCTTATAAGCGTGATGACTGCTGCATCGATAACGATACTGGGCGTAGGCTATGGGCTGTGGCTGCTGAGAACGGGTCGGCAAAGCAGCGAAATGAAGATATAGGAAGCTTGGTATATGAAGTATTTTGTGTCGGATGATCAAAGGCAGGGAACTTGCTATCATGAATTTATAAAAGGTGAATGGGACGGAAAAACGTTTTGGAGCAAGGATTCGATATGCCTGCACGATGATGTGCTTTTATGCTGCGATGGGTTGGTCAAAGCCTTGAAATCTGTTATCCCAAATTACGATCCTTTGAATGTAACGAAAATCGAGCGCTGGCAGTGGGAGAGGGCAGGCGAGCTTATAGATAACGCAGATCCGCTGTCCAAAGAAGTGTATCTTGAAGCGGATGCGTGGGCAAGGGCTGTGTTTTTTTACTATCCCTGCTTTACTGTGCTTGGAATATAGCTCTCATGCGCAATTATGGTCAATTGATTTACGGGCGCTTTGATGATATACTTTTCAAGAACTCTGTTCTAATCTTTTTTGGAGAAATGTTTGGATGATAGGTCTTGGTACGATAATCAACACCGCCGCGGTCATACTTGGCGGCCTTTTGGGCGTGATCCTCAAAAACGGAGTCACCAAGCGGTTTGAGAAAATACTGATGCAGGCAAACGGGCTTGCGGTCGTATTTATCGGAATCAGCGGCGTGCTCAAGCACATGCTGGTGATAGAGGGAAGTTCTATAGACACTCGCGGCACAATGCTTTTGATATTCAGCCTTGTGCTGGGTTCGCTTCTGGGCGAGCTTGTAGATATAGAGGATAAAATGGAGCGGATCGGCGAAAAGCTGAAGGCTGCCGTGAAGGTAAAGAACGATTCGAGGTTCGTAGACGGCTTTGTTACCACTTCGCTCATCATCTGTATCGGCGCAATGGCGATAGTGGGTTCAATTGAGGACGGGCTTTCGGGCGACAGCTCAATGCTGGTTGCAAAATCCCTGCTCGACTTTGTTATAGTAGCCATTCTTACCGCCACCTACGGTATCGGCGCCGCGTTTTCCGCTATACCGATATTTGTCTATCAGGGCAGCATCACGCTCATAGCCGCGCTCTTTGGGTCGATAATCAGCGATTTGCTCATAGCCGAAATGTCATTTGTGGGAAGTGCGCTGGTGTTCTGCGTGGGCGTAAACCTCATCAGGGAAAAGACCTTCAGGGTCGCCAATATGCTTCCCGCGCTGCTTATACCAATAGCGGTCGAGCTTTGGCGGGTGTTTGCGGGATAAACTTACAAACGCGCGAAAAGACAGGGATGTACCTGTCTTTTTTTATGTATTATGCATATGTTTATGCAATATATGCGCTGAAGCGGCATATTATCACGGATATGTTTACTGAATTTATGTAAATGAACCTATGAGGATTTGACAAGTTTTGTACCTATATATATGTGTTTGATTGTTTTTTTGAATTATTTATTAATTTTATGTTGACAACTTGAGAAAACAGCTATATTATAAGCATGTTTCAAGTTAATTCTGGAGGTAATATTTATGAAATTCTTGAAAACAACCGCACTTATTCTTACCGCTGTTATGTGCATGGGTATCTTTACCGGATGCACCGGCACTCAGAGCGGATATACTTCCGATAATACCGAGTTCATTATCGGTGTTTCCGGTCCTCTGACCGGTGGTGCTGCTATGTATGGTCAGGCTGTTGCCAACTCCGCACAGATCGCAGTTGACGAGATCAACGCAGCAGGCGGCCTGAACGGCATCAAGTTCAAGCTTGTCGCTACCGACGATATGCACGACGCCACCAAGGTTTCCACCAACTACTCTTCCATGCTGGAGGGCGGCATGCAGGTATCTCTGGGTACCGTTACCACCGCTCCCGGTCTTGAGTTTAAGAACCTGTCTGTTGACGACAATGTATTCTTCCTGACCCCCTCCGCTTCCGGCGACGACATCCCCACCAACGATAACGGCTATCAGATGTGCTTCGCTGACGGCAATCAGGGTAAGGTTGCTGCCGAATTCGTAAACGAGAACTTCTCCGGTCAGACCATCGGCGCTTTCTATAAGTCTGACGAAGCTTATTCCAAGGGTATTTACGATCAGTTCAAGGCTAACCTTGATCCTTCCGTGACCGTCATCGAGACCTCTTTCTCCGACGCTAACGCCACCGACTTCTCCACTCAGATCGATACTCTGAAGGAATGCAGCTTCATCTTCATGCCCACCTACTATACTCCCGCTTCCCTGTTCATGACCCAGGCTAAGGACACCATCCCCGTCGGCGCTGTTTACTACGGCTGCGACGGTTTCGACGGTATCGACAGCATCGAAGGCTTTGATATCACTACCATTCCTCAGTCTGTTACTATGCTGTCCCACTTCAACTCCAAGGCTACCGAGGGTCCTGCAAAGGTCTTCATCGATAAGTATGTTGCAAGGTACGGCGCAGCTACTCTGAACCAGTTCGGCGCTTCCGCTTATGACTGCGTATACGCTATCTACGGCGCGATGCAGAAGGCTATTGATGAAGGCGAGAAAATCTCCGTTACCATCAGCGCTTCCGATCTGTGCGATATCCTCAAGGAGCAGTTCCAGGGCGGCTATACCCTTTCCAATGCCGTTACCGGCGACAGCATCTCCTGGGATTCCACCGGCTATGTCAACAAGATCGCTATCCAGTACGTGATCAAAGAAGCAAACTAAGCAGAAAGTTAAAATCTACAATAAACACATGCACATATCGGCCGTATGACCGATGTGTGCATTGTGTTGGTTTTCGGGGATATTATTACTCCGACGTTTTGCCCTTCTGTTTGGATAAAAGTTATCAATTATTTACGATAAGTTGGGAATATGCTATGGAACTTATTTTTTCTACTCTGATAAACGGCCTTAGCCTTGGCGGCATATACGCCATGATCGCTCTTGGCTACACCATGGTATACGGCATTGCAAAGCTTCTGAACTTTGCTCACGGCGATATCATCATGGTCGGCGGATATATCATTTATGTTTTTCTGGCAACGAACAATCCGCTGCTTGCGGTTGCCATGGCTGTTGTCGGCTGCGTTATCCTTGGCGTCTGCGTAGAGAAAGTGGCTTACAGACCGCTCAGAGGCGCATCACCTCTGGCTGTGCTCATAACCGCAATAGGTGTGAGCAACCTTTTGCAGAGCCTTGCACAGATCATCTTCGGTTCCGCGCCCAAGATGGCGACCGTATATGATTTCGGCGTTGTAAAGCTCATGGGTGCTACTATCCAGATATCTTCCCTTGTAACTCTGGGCGTAGCCTTTGCTGTTATGACCGCGCTTACGCTGTTTGTCAAGTATACCCGTATCGGCAGGGCGATGATCGCCGTTTCCGAGGACAGGGACGCTGCACAGCTGATGGGCATCAATGTCAACAGCATAATCACCATCACCTTTGCAATAGGTTCCGCGCTTGCTGCGCTGGCAGGTCTTTTCTATCTTCTCAAGGCGCCCAGCGTTTCCAGCACTCTTGGTTCCATGCCCGGCATCAAGGCCTTTACCGCGGCTGTTATCGGCGGTATCGGTTCCATTCCCGGCGCTATGCTCGGCGGTATACTTCTGGGCATGGTTGAAAGCATTTCCTACAAAATTACCGCGATCGCTCCCTATACCGATGCGATTGAGTTCTCTATCCTCATAATCATTCTTCTGGTCAGGCCTACAGGCTTCCTTGGCAAGAAAAGGAGGGAAAAGGTATGAACCTTAAAAACCTCAAGCTTCGTCACTATATAAATTATATCGTGATAGGTCTTATGACTCTTGTTTTAAGCATCATAACCTTCACGGGCGGGCGCTTTGACAACTCCATGCTCTTTTTGCTGGAGAAGGTCGCCATCAGCATCATTCTTGCTGTTTCCCTTTCCCTTGTCGTAGGCTTCTTGGGCGAGCTTTCCTTAGGTCACGCGGGCTTTATGTGCGTTGGCGCATATCTTGGCGGTAAAGTGGCTTCGCTTCTTGTCCCGTATTTGGGCAACGGCGTTTTGGCGCTTGTAATAGCGCTTGTCGTGGGCTGCGCAGCAGCTGCTTTCTGCGGCGTAATAATCGGCATTCCCGCACTCAGGCTCAGGGGCGACTATCTTGCGATCGTTACCCTTGCCTTTGGTGAGATAGTAAAATCGCTGTTCCAGAACTCTTCCGATGAATCCTTCGGCGGTTCTCTGGGCCTTGAAACTCCCAGATTCGATAAGAGCTATCTTTTCATCATTGCCTTTGTACTGGTGCTCTTAACCCTTGCCATAGTGCAGAATCTCATCCGTTCCAAGCACGGCAGAGCCATCACCGCTATCAGGGACAACGAGATCGCAGCGCGCGCTTCGGGCATAAACGTGACCAAGTACAAGCTGCTTGCATTCATACTTTCCGCCGCTTTTGCCGGCATCGCAGGCGTTCTTTACAGCTACAGCAACTACACTGTCCAGAGCATGAAATTCGGCTACAACTATTCAATCGAAATTCTGGTCATGGTAGTTCTGGGCGGCATGGGCAGCATCAACGGTTCCATTATCGCCGCTGCTCTTATAACCTACCTCAACACCAAGCTTGCGACCATACTCACGGGCGATCTTGCGGTGCTCCAGAACCTGCTTTATGCGCTGATACTTATCGTTATCATTATCTACAACAACGCTCCTGCGCTCAAGGGCTTCCGCGATAAGTACAATATCGGCGTGCTTGCAGAAAAGATCATAAAGCAGCACCGTGATCCCGCGCATGTAAAGGACGATAAGGCAAAATGGGATGTTGTGCCCACCAAGATCAGCATGGATGAGATACTGTCCGTCGATATGAATCCTCAGGATAACGCTCCTCAAAAAAAGCAGAAAGGAGATAAATGATGTCTCAGTACATTCTTGAAACCAAAGGCCTCGGTATCTCCTTCGGCGGCTTAAAGGCTGCGCAGGATGTCAATATCCGCATCAAAAAGAACCAGATCTACGGTCTTATCGGCCCGAACGGCGCCGGCAAGACCACCATATTCAACCTCCTGACCTGCGTTTATAAGCCCACCACCGGCACCTTCTATCTGGACGGTGAAGAGATCAGGAAGCTGACCCCGGATAAGATCAACCATAAGGGCATAGCAAGAACCTTCCAGAATATCCGTCTTTTCAATAACATGACCGTTATCAGAAATGTTATGGTAGGTCTTGCCAACAGACCCGAATACAAATGCACCGTTTGGGAATCCTTTTTCAGGCTGCCCCGCCATTTCAGGGTGGAAAAGGAAATGCGCGATAAAGCAAAAGAGCTGCTCAGGATATTTGATCTTGAGGAAGACAGAAACGGCCTTGCCTGCAACCTGCCCTACGGAAAGCAGCGCAAGCTGGAGATCGCCCGCGCTCTTGCGACCAACCCCAAAATATTGCTGCTGGATGAACCAGCGGCGGGCATGAACCCTCACGAGACCGAGGATCTTGCCAATACAATCAGATTCATAAGGGATCATTTTGATATGACCATCCTTTTGATCGAACACGATATGAACTTCGTTTCCGATCTTTGCGATGAGATCACTGTTTTGAATTTCGGTACCGTTCTTGCCGAAGGTCAGACCAAGACAGTTCTTGAGGATCCCGAGGTCATCAAAGCATATATCGGAGGATAAGCGCTATGGCTATGTTGGAAGTCAATGATCTGAAAGTATATTACGGTGTGATCTGCGCGCTTAAGGGTATCAGCTTTCATGTAAACGAAGGCGAGATCGTCTCTCTGATAGGCGCTAACGGCGCAGGCAAAACCACCACCATGCAGAGCGTTATAGGTCTTCTGCCCCAGAAAACCGGTTCGATAGTGTTTGACGGTAAGGATATATCTAAAATGCCCTGCCATAAGATCGTAAAACTTGGCATGACCCAGGTTCCCGAGGGAAGAAGGATATTTCAGGAGCTTACCGTATATGAAAACCTTATGATGGGTGCATATACTATCAAAGATCAGCAGAAGTTCAAGACCGATCTGGATTCCATTTATGAAAGATTCCCCCGCCTTGCAGAGCGCCGCAGCCAGATAGCGGGCACTCTTTCCGGCGGCGAACAGCAGATGCTGGCAATGAGCCGCGCACTCATGTGCCATCCCAAGCTTTTGATGCTGGACGAACCCTCAATGGGTCTTTCACCGCTTTTGGTCGATCAGGTGTTTGAGATCATAAAGGAGATCAACAAGGACGGCACCACCGTTTTGCTGGTAGAGCAGAACGCAGGCAAATCCCTTGCCATTTCCCACCGCGCATATGTGCTTGAAACGGGCAAGATCGTTCTTTCCGGCACCGGAAAAGAGCTTGCCGCAAGCGAAAAGGTGCGCAAAGCATACCTTGGCGGCTGATAAAAAGATAAACCGGTTTTGGCTTTAACGCTGAACCGGTTTTGTTTTATTGCGGTATTTACCTTGGACGATTTATGCGCTATAATTAAGAAAAGTAAAGCGAATTGAATCTATCAAACCTGTTTTACGGGAGGCTGTTATGTATATAAGTGAAAACAACAAAATCTGGCTTGCTACCGGCAGCGAGAGGATATATCTTGAACCTTCGATGGCGAACCGCCATGGCCTGATCGCGGGCGCAACGGGCACCGGCAAGACCGTAACGCTCAAGGTAATTGCAGAAAGCTTCAGCGAAATGGGCGTGCCCGTGTTTGTTGCCGATATAAAGGGCGATCTTTCCGGTATGTGCGAAGCGGGCAGCGAAAACAAGCACATAATCAGAAGCATCACCAACATGGGAATCGAAAACTTTACGTATACCTCGTTCCCGGTGCAGTTTTTTGATGTTTACGGCAAACAGGGACTGCCTGTGCGCACCACCATATCCGAAATGGGACCTGAGCTGATCTCACGCCTGCTGGGGCTCAACGAGACCCAGAGCGGCATTTTGAGAATAGTCTTCAGGATCGCAGACGAGCAGAACCTTTTGCTCATAGACCTTAAAGACCTGCGCAGCATGGTCCAGTATGTGGGCGATAACGCGAAGGAATATAAGCTCACCTACGGAAATATCGCGCCTCAGTCGGTCGGCGCTATCCAGCGAGCTTTGCTTGCCCTTGAGGACGAAGGCGGCGAGATATTCTTCGGCGAACCTTCGCTGGAACTTGGTGACTGGATCGACTGGGCCGAGGATGGGCGCGGCGTGATGAACATCCTTGAATGTCAGGAGCTTTTCCAGCATCCGCTGCTTTACGGCACTTTCCTGCTTTGGATGCTTTCTGAGATATACGAGATGCTGCCTGAGGCGGGCGATCTTGACAAGCCCAAGCTTGCCTTCTTCTTTGACGAAGCGCATCTGCTTTTCAAGGATGCTCCCAAGGCTCTTATCGAAAAGGTCGAGCAGGTAGTGCGCCTTATCCGCTCCAAGGGCGTGAGCGTTTGGTTCATCACCCAGAATCCGACCGATATTCCCGATTCCGTTCTCGGGCAGATAGGCAACAGAGTGCAGCACGGTCTTAGGGCGTATACTCCAAACGATCAGAAGGCCCTGCGCGCAGCCGCAAAGTCATTCAGAGCCAACCCCGATTTTGACACAGAAGCAGAACTTCAGGCGCTGGGCGTCGGCGAGGCGCTGGTATCGGTGCTGGATGAAGACGGCGTGCCAGGAATTGTTTCCAAAGCAAACATCCTGCCGCCAAGAAGCTCTATGAATATGGCGGATGCATCCGTTATAAAGAATATCATAGATTCCAGTTCCTTGAAGGGCAAATATGCAAACGAAAAGGACAGAGAATCCGCGTTTGAACAGCTGCAGGAGATGCGCGAAGAGGAAGAAAAGGCTGCCGAAAAAGCTGCAAAGAAGGCGGAAAAAGCCGAAAAGGCGGCAAAGAAGAGCGGTTCTTCAAAGAAAACCACAAAAAAGAAGCAGAGCGCGTTTGAAAAAACCGTCAATTCCGCTGCAAATACCATCGGCAGAGAGCTTGGCAAAAAGATTGTGCGCGGTCTTTTCGATACATTCCTGAAATAAACCAAAACAGGCGCTCCGCTTGAGCGGAGCGCCCGATATTATTATCTGAGCATCGACGGATTTTTTACATAAAAAAGGCGGGGCGGCTTAGATGTGATGATTGATCTTGAATACATATGATCGCAGTCTTGGAGGATCATAAAAGGAATGAAAAAGAGAATGAGCATGAAGATCGAAGCAGCCCCGATGCGGTATTCATTTTTATTTTTACATGCTTATTTTAATCCTTATTATGGCTTAAATCTGTGTCATATGTCACTAATTCATGGAGGACAGCAAGAAAATGATAGAAATAACCGATAAAAATTTGCTTGAAGTCTATTTGAATAAATATGATATAAGATCGATATTTTCATCCGGTGATATACCGTTTAAGCTGTACCGATATGATGTGGGAGAAATGATGAACATTTCTCATCCGCAGGAAAAATACATAAAATTTCTGGTCGAAGGCACTATTGCGGTAGATAAACTTGATGAAGACGGACAGCTGCACAGATTATCCACGCTCAGCGCTCCCAAGTGTTTTGGAGAGGTTGAGGTAGCGGGCTACAGTTTTACGGCGCATTATCATGAGGTAATAAAAACCGCGTACTGCATAGAGCTTCCGCTGGATACGATGCGCGATACTTTGATGAACGATATAAAGTTTCTGCAATACCTTGTAAAGCAGATGGCGTATACCATCTACACAAAGACATATACAATAGAAGAGATCAAGGGTGATGTTGAGACAAGGCTTTTGAGCCATATAAAAACAAAATGCCCAAACGGCAGGTTTTCCGGCATGGAGGATACCGCAAAGCAGCTCAGATGCAGCCGGCGCCAGCTGCAGAGGGTGGTAAACGAGCTTATAGAAAAGGGATTGCTCAAAAAGACCGGCTGGGGCGAATACAGCCTGACAGAGTTATAATAAAGGCAATATACAAAATAACATCCGCATGAATTTCATGCGGATGTTTGCTTTGCATCATTACCACTCGGCTACGCTGCCGTCCTCGTGATGCCAGACGGGGTTTTTCCAGTTGTGAGGATTTTTGTTTTCTTCGATAACAAGCTCCTTGTTGACCTCCACGCCTATGCCGGGGAGGGTGGGCAGCTTGGCAAAACCGTCGATGAAGTAGAAATCCTCGGGGTTTTTGACGTAATCCAGAACGCTCTTGCCCACGTTATAGTGAATACCGATGCTCTGCTCCTGAATGACTGCGTTGTAGCTCGTTGCATCAACGGTCAGGCAGGAGGTGAGGGCGATGGGACCTAAGGGGCAATGAGGCGCAAGGGCAACATCGTAGGCTTCTGCCATTGCGGCGATCTTCTTTACTTCGGTTATGCCGCCCGCATGGGAAAGATCGGGCTGGATGATATCCACTCCGCCAAGGTTCAAAAGACGTTTGAAATCATACCTTGAAAACAGTCTTTCGCCGGTTGCAATGGGAATGTTACAGGCTGCTGCGATCTCCTTGAAAAGCTCCATATGCTCGCAAAGCACGGGCTCTTCTATGAACATGGGATCAAATTCCTCCAGCTTTTTGGCAAGAACCTTTGCCATCGGCTTATGCACTCTGCCATGGAAGTCGATCGCGATGCCGAAATGCTTGCCGCAGGTCTCCCTGACAGCCGCAACGCGCTCAAGCACTGCGTCGATCTTATCGTAGGAATCGAGGAACTGCAATTCTTCGGTTGCGTTCATCTTGATGGCGGTAAAGCCCTGACCCTTCTTTTCAAGCGCATCCCTTCCCACGTCGTCGGGCCTGTCGCCGCCGATCCATGAGTATACGCGCATCTTGTCCCTGCATTTGCCGCCCATCAGCTGCCAAGCGGGAACGCCGAAGAATTTGCCCTTGATATCCCAGAGCGCCTGATCGATGCCGGATATCGCGCTCATGAGCACACCGCCGCCGCGGTAGAAGCCGGCGCGGTAGATGGTGGACCAAAGCCCTTCGATGTTCTGAGGATCCTGACCGATGAGATAATCCTTCATCTCGTTTACACAAGCAAGAACAGAGGCTGCATGCCCTTCAAGCACCGCTTCACCCCAGCCGCAAAGCCCGTCATCGGTGATTATCTCAACAAATCCCCATCTGGGGCGCACAAAATAGGTATTTACTCCGGTGATCTTCATTTATTCTTCGCCTCCCTGACGATATTTATGAGCTCTTTGACATATGCTGCGCCCGTTTCCCAATCGCGGGCGATGACTGCGTCCTTGGGCAATATATTGCTGCCGAGCCCAACGCCGATGCAGCCGCTTTTGATAAATTTTGCCATGTTATCCTTGTTCACGCCGCCGATAGCCACGTATTCGGTCTCGTTGAGCGGACCTTTTAGGCTCTTTACATATGAAAACGGCATATCGCCTGCGGGAAACAGCTTTAAGGTGTAAAAGCCATGGCGCATGCAGACGGTAGCGTCGGTGGGCGTGAACACGCCGGGCATCATGGCGATGGAGTTTTTCTCGCAGTATTCAAGCACGTCCTCGTTGGTGGAAGGTGAAAGCAGAAATTCCGCGCCCGCGTCCATTGCAGCCTTTGCCCTGTCAACTGTAATAGCCGTGCCCGCGCCGATCTTCATATCGGGAAAGGTCTTTTTTATGAGGGCTATCTGCCCAAGCGCACCTTTTGTATTGAGTGCGATCTCAAGGAAGTTCACTCCGCCCGTCTTGATTGCCGAAACATAGTCGAGCAGAATATCATCGGGCACGCCGCGAAGTATCGCAAGGATCGGATTTTCCTGAGCGATCTTTCTGATTTTCATATATCTTTCAACCTTTCTTTATGGCTTTTGCTATATGTTTATTATGCTTATTATATCGCAAAATGTCAATCTATTACGAATATGATTTGTTGCTGAATATGGATTCCTTTTTAAGTGATTCTGTGCTAATATATCTTTAATGAATTTAAAATGCAGATCCAAATAAATATACGGACTTTGAGGTGAAGGTATGGAAATTTTTACCACCATGATAACCCCTTATAAAGCGGATGGGAGCGTCGATTTTGAAACCGCGGAAAAGTATGCCGATTGGTATTATGAAAGTGGGATCGACGGGATTTTTGCCGTATGCCAGTCAAGCGAGATATTTTTCTTATCGCTTGAAGAGCGCGTTGAGCTGAACAGGCGGGTGTATAAAAGAGCCAAGGAGCTTGAACAAAAGCACGGCAGACCTTTTACCGTTGTGTCCTCCGGGCATATTTCCGACTCAATAGAAGATCAGGCAAAGGAGCTGAACGCTGTTTGGGAATCGGGAACGGATTCGCTCATACTCATAACCAATCGCCTTGATATCAGCAACGAGGGCGATGATGTGTTTATCAAAAACGCAGAAAAGCTCTTGGCGCTTTTGCCCGACGACGTAAAGCTTGGTTTTTACGAGTGTCCATATCCATATAAAAGGCTTGTGACCGAAAAAATACTTGACTGGTGCATGAAAACCGGCAAATTCAACTATATGAAGGATACCTGCTGCGACGCAAAGGAGATAAAGCGCAGGGTGGATCAGCTGCGCGGTTCCGGTTTTAAGCTCCTGAACGCCAACTGCCAGACATTGCTTGAGACTATGAAAGACGGCGCTGACGGTTATTGCGGCATTATGTGCAATTTCCATCCCAAGCTCTACGCATGGCTGGGCAAAAACTATGATAAACAGAAAGAAAAGGCGGAGCTTGTGCAGTCCATGATAGGTACCTTCGGTTTTACGGAATCCCTTGCCTATCCGCTCACCGCAAAATATCATATGAACCTTTGCGGTATTCCTACCGAGAATATCGGAAGAACAAGAAAGAGCGAGGAGCTCACCGAATATAACAAAAGCTGCATGAGGCAGATGAAGCTTGCAAGCGATCACCTCGAAAAAACTCTGATATCGGAGGAGTAAAGATGAAGGGGTATAATCTTTGGAGCCACCGACCGTACAGGCCGCTGCTTTTTGATGTGGGCGATATTTATGTGTGCCGCATCGCGCCCGGCAAGGAGAGTGTGCATTTTGAGTGGCTCAACGATGATGGGGAAAACTGCAGGATATTCCTTAGAAAAAGGGGAGAGGGAGAATTTGTACAGGTAGGCGAGACCTGCGGCTGCGAATTTGATATATCTGATATTGCCGATCACACGGATTTTGAGTTCTATGTTGAAGCTTCAAACAAGAAGAGCCGTGTGCGCCTGTTCAGAACGGGCGAGGCGATCGGAACGGTCGTAAACTATCTGCATCCCGACGACGAATGCTACAGCTTTTCCGGCAAATACCTTTGCTCTCCTTCTTATGTGCGCCATCCCGACGGATTCATGCTTGCGTCCATGGACCTTTTTGCGGGCGGATATCCGCAGAACCTTTCGCTGATATTCCGCTCTGACGATGAGGGCAAGTCCTGGCATTATGTGAGCGAGCTGACTCCCTGCTTCTGGGGTAAGCTTTTTATCCACAAGGGCGAAATCTATATGCTTTCCTGCTCGACCGAATACGGCGATCTGCTTATAGGCAAATCATCGGACGGCGGAAAGACTTTCACTGCGCCCGTTGTGCTGCTAAAGGGCATGAACGGGAAGAACGGCAGCAGCGGTGTTCATAAAAATCCCCAGAACATAATGTATTTCGGCGGCAGGATTTATAACACGCTCGAATTCGGCGCATGGGCGAACAAGGAATACGGTCATGCGGCTATGGTAATGTCCTGCGACGAAAACGACGACCTTCTGGTGCCGGAAAACTGGAGCTTTTCATATCCGCTGAAGTTTGACAGATTTGCTCCCGAGCTTTCAGACCTGCCCGATGCAACGATGACAATCGAGGGTACGCTGGTTATAGATACAAAGGGTAAGCTTGTAAACATCATGCGTTTTGGTAAGTTCCACAATGCTATTGTATATGAAGTAAATACGAGTGACTATGACGCGCCGCTTTCCTATCAACGTTTGATGGAATTTCCCGCGAACTACTCAAAATTCATGATAAAATACGATGAAATTTCAAAGAGGTATTTCTCTGTGGGCACGATGGCTTATGACAGGGAAAATACGAGGACGAGGAATCTGCTCAGCCTGCTTTCATCAAAGGATCTTGAAAAATGGGAAGTGGTATGCGATCTGCACGATTTCAGGCACGAAAATCCGAATGAGGTCGGCTTCCAGTATGTTGATTTTGAGATAGAGGGCGACGATCTGGTTTACCTTTGCAGGACTGCGCTCAATAATGCTCATAATTACCATGACGCGAACTATTCAACCTTCCACAGGATAGAAAAATTCAGGGATCTGCTGTGAATACGGGACCGATATTTGCTTTAAGCAAAAATCGGTCTTTTTCTTTCTCTTCAAAAGTGTTATCATATAAGCAGTTTGTTTTGGAGGGTTTTTATGACGCTCACACCGCTCATGTTTATAATCGTATGTCCGCTTTTGTTCATCGCGGGGTTCGTTGACGCCATCGGCGGGGGCGGCGGGCTTATCTCGCTGCCTGCCTATCTTCTTGCCGGGCTTCCCGTGCATCAGGCTATAGCCACCAACAAGCTTTCCAGCGCCTGCGGGACAACACTTGCAACTTTGAGATTTATCAAGAACGGTCTTGTGAACTGGAAGCTTGCGATACCCACGATCGCTTTTGCGATAATCGGCAGCTCCATAGGCGCAAACGCTTCCATGGCGATGGATGAGAGCGTTATGGAAAAAGTGCTCTTTGTGGTTTTGCCCGTCGTCGCTTTTGTGGTGCTAAATAAAAAGCTTTTTCGAGATAACGAAGAAAGCGAGATCATTATAAACAAAAAGACGCTGCTCATAGCGGTTATAAGCAGCCTTGCGGTGGGCTTTTACGACGGCTTTTACGGGCCGGGGACCGGCACTTTTCTGATCATAGCCTTCACAGTTTTTGCAAAGCTTTCCATGAAGAGCGCAAACGCGCAGGCAAAGGTGATAAACCTTACCACCAACCTTACCAGCCTGTCGATTTTCCTGATGAACGGTCAGGTTCTCTTCCCTCTGGGAATTGCCGCAGCAGTTTGCAACATGGCGGGCGGATATCTGGGCGCCGGGCTTGCAATGAGCAAGGGCAGTAAGATCACAAGACCCGTAATATTCATCGTGCTGATACTGCTGTTCTTAAAAATACTGGGGATCATTTAGGAGCTTTTATGATATATCTTCTGCTTGCGATATTTTCCAGCGCCATGGTATCGATAGTTATGCGCCTGTCCACGGGCAGGGTGAAGGAAGGCATGGGTATGCTTTCCATGAACTATCTTTGCTGCCTTTTTCTGTCCTTGGCCTATACCGGCGTTTCAAATGCATTCCCCGCTTTAGAAGGTCTTGGGCGTACTCTCTTCATGGGATCGATAAACGGCGTTTTGTATCTGCTGGGGTTTGTGCTGCTTCAGGTAAACGTCAGGAAAAACGGGGTTGTGCTTTCCGGTGTGTTCATGAAGCTGGGACTTCTGGTGCCCATGGTAATGTCCGTGCTGCTGTTTGCGGAGATGCCCAGCATGATTCAGACTGTCGGCTTTTTGCTCGCAGTTGGCGCTATCGTGCTTATAAATTACGAAAAGGATGATAAGAACTCCAAATTCGGCTTCGGCTTGATATTGCTTTTGCTGGCGGGCGGCAGCGGCGATGCCATGAGCAAGGTGTTCAACGAGATCGGCGCTCCCGAGCTTTCGGACCAATTCCTTTTGTACACCTTCTTTTCAGCTTTCCTGCTCTGCACGGCGATAGCTGTTGTTAAGAAGGAAAAAATCGGCTTAAAGGAAGTTCTTTTCGGGTTCCTTATCGGCATACCGAATTTTTTCTCGGCAAAATTTTTGTTAAAGGCTCTTGAGAGCATCAGCGCTGTTATCGTATACCCGACCTACAGCGTTGCAACGCTGCTTGTGATTACCCTTGCAGGAGTGCTGTTTTTCAAAGAAAAGCTCAAAAATCGCCGATGGGCTGCGCTTGGGATTATCCTGGTATCGCTTGTGCTTTTGAACATATAAAAATAAAGACGGATGGTATCATCCGTCTTTTGTTTTAGGTGAACAGCCAGTCGCCCTGACCCAGATGGAAGCTTTCCTTTGCGCCGAGCTCTTCCATCCATCTCCTTGTTTCAAGGGTGGTAAAGGGGCCTTTGCCTTTGGTTTCGGGGTCGTTTATGCCGTAAAGGTTGTTTTCCCAGAGCCAGTCGGGGGCGGTGTAGAGGCAGTATTTGGGCATTATAAGCTCATAAAAGCTTCTGGTAATGCCGTTTTGCCCGTGATGCGGCATCTGAACGATATCGCATCTGAGCTTATTTACATCATATGTTTTTTTGAAGCTGTCCTCGCCGTTTTTGTCAAAATCTCCGAGGAAGAGCACATCCCGCTTGGGGAAATGCACTTTGAATATAATGCTTGTGGGGTTGATGTTGGGAAAGTCTTTGTAATCAAGAAGCCCGGAGATGATCTCAACGGATATCCCGCCGCATTCAAAAACATCGCCGGCTTTTGGGGTCACGGTATTGATACTTGCCTTTTCCATTGCCGCAAAAAAGCGGGGCGCGCAGTCGCTGTCGACCGTTTCAAGCCATTCCTGTGAAGGAAAATCGTATACGAGATTGTCGATCTTTATATCAAGCATATCGTTTTCGATGAGATAGACCAAAGCGCCGTAATGATCGCCGTGAGCATGGGTAAAGAACCAGTAATCGACATGCTTGCCGCGTTTTTCAAGCAAAGAATAGAGATGCTCGGCTTCGTCTTTAAGGGCGTTGCCGCCGTCTATTACTATAACACCGCCGTTTGGGCAGTCGATTATGTAGCTCATCATCTGTATGGGAGTTCGGTTTGCCACCTGAAGAAGGCTGCCGCCCCCAAGATCAAGGTCAAAGGTGTTGAAATCGATATTCTCTCTCTTGATTAATTGATCCATATTTACTTCGCCGTCCTTTCGGGTCAAGGCTATGATATTAAACACTTGGGCTTTTGTCAACTGTATCAATTGTAAAATTAAGCGCGTTGTGCTATAATTTTGTGAAATATAGTAAGTTTATAAGAAAAGAGGAATTGCTATGGAAGGTATAAGGGATTCTTCGGTCAATATGAAAATCATTTCCGATCCGAAAGAGCATTGCTTTTACGGTTATTACGATCTTCAGCCCTATGACTCCACGGGCAAAAAGCACCTTGCGCACAGGGTAGGGTTTATTGACCGCCTGCCCACGATAGATGATGTATGCGAGCTTGGCTATATCGATGTCGACACAGGCGTATTTTATAAGCTCTCCGAGACCACCGCGTGGAATTTCCAGCAGGGCTCGCTGCTCCAGTGGTATAAGGACGACGACCATATCGTGTACAATGTGCGCGTGGGCGATGGTTTCGGTACTCAGATAAAGAACATTAAAACGGGTGAGACCAGAACTCTGCCCCTTGCAGCCGCCAATATTTCTATGGACGGCAAGCGCGCAGTCTGCGTAAATATGAGCAGGATATACGATTTCAGGCCCGGCTACGGATATTCCGACAAACCCGATCCGTACTATAACGTAAATGCCCCCGCGGATGACGGCGTTTTCCTGATGGATATGGAAACGGGTAACTATAAGCAGATAATAAGCTACGATAAGCTTATAAAGCAGTTCCCCGAGGAGCCATTTACATCAAGAAAGCTCGTCATTAACCACATCACCTTCAACCCTTCGGGCACAAGGTTTCTCTTCCTTTTGAGGAATTTCATGGACGAGGAGTTCAAGATGTGGAAGACGCAGCTTTTGACCTCCGACCTTGAGGGCAATACAACGCTTATCACCGATTATTGCCTGAATTCCCATTATCATTGGAAGAACGACGATCAGATCCTCATCGTCACCTCTCATCCGAAGAAGGACGGCATGGATTTGGTGCTTCTGGACGATTTCACCGCCAAGCGCGTTGAGTTTTACGATCGACCCGAGCTGCACAAGGACATACATTGCCTTTATTCGCCCAACCGCAGGTATATCTCGGGCGACGGTTACCCCGATGAGGATTCCTGCAGAAAGCTTTGGCTTCTGGATACAAAAACGAACGAGCTCAGGCTGCTTTTAAGGGCTTATTCCTATGCTCCTTCCATCGTCGATATCCGCTGCGATCTGCATGCAAGGTGGGACAGGTCGGGCAGCAAGATATCCTTTGACAGCAACCATATAGGCTCAAGATGTATATGCGAGATAGACCTTTCAAACGAGATCGAATACTGATGATTTTCTCCCGCGCCTGCAGGTGCGGGAGTTTTTTTGCGCATTTTGGGCGTTTTTGTTGACTTGAGTTTTTATTATGCTAAAATTATAACGTATGGATATATTGCGGCTCAAAAGTAAAAACCGCTTAAAGTTTTTATGATACAGGGGTAATGATATCATGAAAGTTGTATTGCAGAATCTGACGAAAAAGTTTCCTTCAAGGAGCAAGACCAACAAACAGGATGTTATAGCCGTCAACGATTTCACATTTGAGATCCCCGACGGGCAGCTGATCGGTCTTCTGGGGCCTTCGGGCTGCGGCAAAAGCACCACGCTAAACCTTTTGAGCGGTCTTCAAAAGCCCACGAGCGGCAGGATATTCTTTGGTGACGACGATGTTACCGATCTGCCCGCGGAAAACAGGGGCGTGGGTCTGGTCTTTCAGAACTATGCGCTTTATCCCCATCTGACCGTCAGGCAGAACATAACCTTCCCGCTTGAAAACCTCAAGGGCAAGGACAAGCTTACCAAGCAGCAGATGCAGGAAAAGGCATACGAAGCCGCAAAGCTCGTGCAGATAGAGGAGCTCATGGACAGAAAGCCCTCGGAGCTCTCGGGCGGTCAGCAGCAGAGGGTCGCAATAGCAAGAGCGCTGGTCAAAATGCCCAGAGTGCTGCTGCTTGACGAGCCGCTTTCAAACCTTGATGCAAGGCTCAGGCTGCAGACCAGGGAAGAGCTCAGGCGCATACAGCAAAAGACGAAGATCACCACCGTTTTCGTTACCCACGATCAGGAGGAAGCGATGAGCATATCCGATATGATCGTTGTAATGAAGGACGGCGTTATCCAGCAGATAGGCAAGCCTCAGGATGTTTATGACGATCCCATCAACCTTTTTGTTGCCAAATTCCTGGGAACTCCTCCCATCAATGTGTTTGAGGGCAGGGTGGAAAACGAAAAGCTGTATATCGGGAATGAAGCCGTGCTTTCTGCGCCCGGGGTCAAGAACTGCGAGGTTTACATTGGCGTTCGCCCCGAAGGCTTTGTGTTGAACGAAAACGGAAAACTCACCACCAAGCTCGACAGAGTGGAAGTCATGGGCAGGGATATTTCCGTTATATCCTATCATGGTAACGCTCAGGCAGCGGTGCGCTCCATTATCGGCTCGGAAAACAGGTTCAGCGTGGGCGGGGGCGATGTAAAGTTTGACCTAAAGCCCTTCAAGGTCGATATTTTTGATAAGGCCACGGAAAAACGCATACACTGCGAGCTTGCTTTGAGGTGACGCAAATGGAAAAGA
The DNA here is from genome assembly GCA_015056005.1 of Clostridiales bacterium. Taxonomy (GTDB): domain Bacteria; phylum Bacillota; class Clostridia; order Christensenellales; family UBA1750; genus SIG373. The sequence goes on along the minus strand of SVHB01000028.1, from coordinate 2,076 downwards.
ATAACCTTAAAGCCTGGCTCTATCTTCTGCCGGCGATACTGTTTTTAGGGGTGTTCATGGTATATCCCCTGATAGATGTTTTTGTCTATTCTTTCGAGGAAGGCTATAATTCCGCTTCGCAGACCTATTTCGGAGTAGGCACCTACAATTATTCCTATGTGCTCCATGACCCATATTTTCTGCAGGCGCTGAAAAACACCTTTATTCTGGTCATAATCACAGTTCCGGTATCCACGGGGCTTGCACTTTTGATATCGGTTGGATTAAACTCGATAAAGCCTCTGAAAGAGCTTTATCAGACCGTGTATTTCCTCCCGTATGTGACCAATACTCTGGCGGTAGGCCTTGTTTTCATGATACTTTTCAAGAAAACGCCTTACTCAGAGGGTCTGGTAAACCTGCTTATAAACTTTTTCGGAGGAGAATCGGTCGACTTTATTGAAGGACCGTACTGGGCAAAGATGTTCGTGCTGTGCTTTTATACGGTCTGGGTGGTACTGCCCTTTAAGATCCTTATCCTCACCAGCGCGCTTGCATCTGTAAACGAGACCTATTATAACGCCGCCAAGGTGGACGGGACCTCCAAGGGAAGGATATTTACAAGGATCACCCTTCCCATGATATCTCCCACCGTGTTCTATCTTATCATCACCGGCTTTATCGGCGCTTTTAAAGCGTATTCCGATGCGGTCGCCCTTTTCGGTACGGATCTGAACGCCGCCGAGATGAACACGATAGTAGGATACGTGTACGATATGCTCTACGGCAACAGCGGCGGTTATCCTTCCTATGCTTCCGCAGCGGCGATAATACTTTTTGCGATAGTGCTTACGATCACATGCATCAACCTGCTCATCAGCAAAAAGCATGTGCATTATTCATGAGGTAGTGTATTATGGCAAATATGACGGATTATCAGAAAATTGAAAAAAGCGCGGCAATGCGCAAAAAGGTGCTGAATATATTCACCTATGCCCTTTTGACAGTTTGGGCGATAATGGTGCTTTTCCCGTTTTACTGGATGCTGCTCACTTCTATAAAAAGCTACAGCGCCTACAGCTCGGAATACATCCCAAAGTTTTTTACTCTTTCGCCCACCTTCCAGAACTATATTGACGCTTTTACAGCGGTGCCGCTTGCAAAGTATTTTACCAATACTTTGATATTTACCCTTTTTACCACGGCGCTGATGCTGATTGTCGTAATTCTGGCGGCCTTTGCCTTTGCGCGCCTTGAATTCAAGGGCAAGAACCTTGCGTTCACCATCTTCCTTTCCCTTATGATGATACCAAACGAGCTGGTGATCATAACCAATTTCGTGACCATCACAAACCTTGATATGAGGAACACCTTTGCCGGTCTTATCCTGCCTTCTGTCACAAGCGTTTTCTATATCTACCTTTTAAGGGAAAACTTTGCGCAGATACCCGACGAGCTTTATTATGCCGCTAAGGTCGACGGAACCTCCGATTTCAAGTATCTGAGAAAGGTAATGATACCCATCTGCAAGCCCACCATAATTACGGTCACCATACTTAAAGTCATAGAGTGCTGGAACTCTTATGTATGGCCAAGGCTCATCACTGACGATCAGGCGTTCTTCCTGGTTTCCAACGGCATACAGGAGATCAGGGAAAACGGCTTTGGCAGGGAGAACATTCCCGCTATGATGGCTGCGGTAGTGGTAATTTCCGTTCCGCTTATCATACTCTTCCTTATCTTCCACAAAAAGATAATGGAAGGTGTTTCAAGGGGAGGTACAAAGGGATGATGAAGAAGTATTTGACCCTTATCCTTCTTGGATCGCTTTTGGTGTGCGCGCTTTCGGGCTGTCACGGCTCAATGGGCATGAACGAATTCGTTATGCCCGAGGAGTTTGATACCACCAAAAACTACGAGATAACCTTCTGGGCAAAGAACGATACCAACATAACTCAGGTCGATATATATCACAAAGCGATCGCAGGATTTGAAGAGCTTTATCCCAATGTTAAGGTCAAGCTCAAGCTTTACACCGATTACGGCAGGATATATAACGATGTAATAACCAATATAGCCACCGGTACGACCCCGAAT
>SVHB01000027.1 GCA_015056005.1 Clostridiales bacterium | reverse complement strand
ACGAATATTTTTATCCTTATACTTTTAGTGTTTATCAAGCTGATGGGACAACGCCATATGCTGCGGACTCAATGGTGATTGAGGAATCTCAGTTGGATTCTTATATAAATAGAATTGGGTCTGATAATGCTAATAGAGAAATAATCATCCATACAGAGGGAATAACTCTTTATCTATTTAAATCAGATTTTACTGTCGACTTTGATACTTCAAAAGGTGGATCATTGAAAATAAATCAAAGCACGGGATCATCGCCATTGATCGATATTGCTGATATAAATGTATGGAATGCAACAGGAAATGCAATTAATCTTAGCGATATTACATTAGAATCTGCAAATAATATGCCATTGATTGAAGTGGATCATATATTTTCGCCCGAAGTAACATCTGGTCAGGAACATACATTTACTAATGTTACATTTGTAAATAGTGGTCCGGCTTTTGAAGCACTTGCATTTGGTGATGACGGACCACCTAAGGAAGAGCAGTATTACTATATAACAATGAATGACTGTGATACAAGTAATTGTATGAATCCTGCGGTTATTCTTCCTTTCCCGGAACCTCCAACAACTTTAAGTTACAGAATCTCTAAAGACGCAACTCTTTCATCGTTTGATGTAGTGACAGTTCAGTTGTCAGAAACTTATTCTGAGTTTAAGCTCACGGCTGCGGAAGGGTGTGAACTGCCCGATAGAATATGTGTTGATTATTCGACATATCTTGAACGCGGTCAGTCATTTAATGGTGTGACCTATAAAGAAGATGGCACGATTCTTGTAACGAATAAAATTTCTGATACAGAGTACCGTGAAGAGATAGATATTATGGCATGGAAGCATTATTCGGATGACTTTGTAGTTTGGTCTGGCACGAATAATGGTGTCATAGATGATAATACATATAGCATGTACGAGAGCAGAGTCGATAGCACTTTCAAATTCAGAAAAGAGTTTGGAATAGCAAGCGGTTATACATGGCCGGAGACGATGGGTTTTACAGTAGGTTCTGGTGATGAAAAAACAGAATATACGATTTATCTTGTGGAAGACAAGGAAAATGGGAAGGTTAATCCCCCCGGATTCACTGTTGAGATAAAAGAGGATGTCGGTGTCTTATATGTTACTGGTTCGACAACTAATATTTTTACAGTACCTTATATTCTTTGGAGCCTCTACCCTGATAAGATAGAATCTTATCGCATGACTAAACCTACTCCTGCAACTACCGAAGAATCCACGCTAACCCAAGAGCCTGTTCAGACGCAGACTCCCGAGTTTTCTGTGACTCCCGAACAGACTCAGGCTCCCGAGCCAACTCAAACCCCGGAGATTGAGCAGGCAGTTCCTACCACTGCTCCTCCCGAAACACCGGCGGAGCCAAACGAGCCTTTGCCCACGGAAGAACCGGCTGAGCCTGCTCAGCCCACCGAAGACGGCGGTGCGGAAGAATAAACACAAAAAACGCTCAACGAAGATCATCGTTGGGCGTTTTTATGCTGAAAACATATCAAATCTTGCGGTCATTTAAAAGTGTAACGATAAATGTTGACGGAGAAACAATAATGTGATAATTTGTTATCATAAATAATAAAACAATATAAACTAAAGGAGTGAACCCACTATGAAAAAGCTTAATGCTGCCATTATCGGCTACGGACGAAGCGGTTATTCCATCCATGCAAGGTTTATGAAGTCCAAGGCTAACGACATTTTCAATGTTGTAGCAGTGGTCGAATATGATCCCGCACGTCAGGAAGCTGCAAAGGCCGACTTTGGCTGCGACACCTATTCCGATTACAGGGAACTGTTTAACAGGAACGACATCGATCTGGTAGTTAATGCTTCTTATTCCAACGAGCATTATCCCGTTTCCAAGGATCTGATGGAGCACGGCTTCAACGTTCTTTGCGAAAAGCCCCTTGCAAAGACCCCCGAGCAGGTTCAGGATCTGATCGATACCGCAAAGAAGAACAACGTTGTGTTCACCATCTTCCATCAGTATCGCTATAACGAATACTACAACAAGATGGTCGAAGTTATCAACTCCGGCATTCTGGGCAAAATCAGGCTCATCCGCGCAAAGCAGAATTCCTTCTCCCGCCGCTATGACTGGCAGACCCTGCTTTACAGAGAAGGCGGTTCCATGAGGAACAACGCAGCTCATACCATCGAGCAGGTCATGGATCTTGCAGGCTCCGACGAGCTGCCCAAGATCTACTCCAAGCTGGAGATCTGGAACGCTGTCGGCGATGCTGAGGACTATATGTTCGCAGTTATGGAATACTCCAACGGCAAGAGGTTCGAGGTTGAGTTCTCCGCTGGCGATGCTTATGCAGCAGGCAGACTGTTCGAAGTTTTCGGCGACCACGGCACCATGCACGTTTACAACAAGAAGATCACCTACAAGTATTATCTTGACGAGGAATGCCCCAAGCCCGTTCTGGATCACAAGTCCCTGCATCATCCCAACGGCGATCCCGCATACCCCTCCAACAACATCGTATGGCATGAGGAAGTTCTGGAGTTCGGCGGCGACGTCATGAACGAATTCTCCGGCATTTCCAGCAAGTACTATCACGATCTTTACAACCACATGGTCAACGGCGGCGAGCTGTTCATCAAGCCCGAGCACATCAAGGCTCAGATCGCTATCTTCCGCGAGATCGAGAAGCAGAATCCCCTCGAGCAGAAGTACTTCAAGCCCGAATAAATCGATGCAAAATAAAAACGGTGAGGATATCCTCACCGTTTTTTTATTTCGTAATATATGTAATTGCCGGAAAGCGCGCTTTCGCTCGATGAGCGGTATTCCTTTTTGACATACAGCATCCCGCTTTTTTGCATCACTCTGCCGCTGGCGGGGTTAGATTCATGGTGATAAGAGCCTATAAGCGAAAAATCCGCTTCATAGAATGCAAATTCGATCACCGCTTTGAGCGCCTCGGTCGCCGCGCCCATGTTCCGGTATTTTGGGCAGATAAGGTAGTGCACATCGGCGCTTTTATCGAATTCGTCGATATTATCAAGGTAAATGTAACCGATGGCCTCGTCGTTGGCTTTGTTGGTTATGACCCAGTGATAGTATTTTTCGTCTTCGTATTTTTCTATCCAATCGCGCAGTATCGCTTGGGTTTCGCTTATGCATGAATGAGGTCTCCATGTGAAAAATCGGGGAGCCTGCGCATCCGAGCACCAGTTATTAAACATATCGCGCGCATCGCTCATGTCAAAGCGCCTGAGCACCATTCTTTTTGTGGTGATCTTCTGTGTTCCCAAATGCCGCATATCAAAACCTCCCTATGTTTTGTTTATTATAGCAAAGATATTGCTTTATATCAAATTCCTTGACTTTCATATGTCTATGGCATAATATGTATTCATCAAAGAAAACGGAGAATAAATATGAAACTGCTTGAAAAGAACAGGGATATTTATCCCATAAGGGAACAATACCGAATCATGGATGAGATCCTCAAGGACAGGATAGACAACCTTATGCCAAAGCTGATGAAGGAATGCGGCATAGATATGTGGCTGATAGCTTCAAGGGAATACAACGAGGATCCTGTTTTCAAAACGATTACCCCCGCACTTGTAAAGAGCGCATCAAGGATGAGCTGCTTTATCTTTTCCATCGATAAGGACGGCAAGTACGAGGCACTGTCCGTAACCAGACCCAACCCCGCTTTTGCCCCTTTCTATACCCCCGCGTATCTTAAAGAGGATGTTGATCAGTTCGCTGCGATAAAAAGGATAGTGAGCGAAAAACAACCAGAGAGCGTTGCCGTGAACATCTCCGAAAGCTGTGCGCAGGCCGATGGGCTGAGCAAAATGCTCTATGATCAGCTTTTTGAAGTGATCGGAGACAAAATGGTACCCGATGACAGGATCGCGGTCAGATGGCTTGAAACAAGGGTACAAAAGGAGCTTGAGCTTTATCCGCAGATTTATAAAGTCGCAATGGATGTGCTTAAAGAAGCGTATTCTTTGGACGTGATCACTCCCGGCGTTACCACGACCACCGATGTTGAGTATTATATCATGCAGAGGATAAGCGATATGGGGCTTGAAGCATGGTTCTCGCCCGATGTCGACCTGCAAAGGCAGGGAAGCGGTAACAAGCGCATGACGGGCGAGGTGATCGAAAAGGGTGATCTTCTCCACACCGATATGGGCATTACGTATATGGGGCTCAACACCGATTCCCAGCGCCTTGCATATGTTCTGAAGGACGGAGAAAAAGAGATACCAAAAGGTATTCTCGAAGGTATGAAGGTCGGCAACCGCTTTCAGGATATAGTCAGGGAAAACTATATCGAGGGCAGGAGCGGCAACGAGATATTTATTGCCTCAATGGAACAGGCGAAAAAGGAAAATATCAAAGCCATGCTCTATACTCATCCCATCGGTTTCTACGGTCACGGCGCGGGTCCCACCATCGGTCTTTATGACAGACAGGAAGCCATCCCGGTGCGCGGCGACAGGATATTGTACGACAGCACCTGCTACGCGCTTGAGCTCAACACCACATCCGCAGTCCCGGAATGGGACGGTCAGGAAGTCTGCTTCATGATAGAAGAGACCATAGCCTTCAAGGACGGCAAGACCTGTTTCATGGATGACGACAGGGAAAAGATCATCGCCATAGGATAAATAAAGGACAGGAGTTTTTTCCTGTCCTATTTGTTTGCTCTATTTTGCCGCTTCGATCATGCCGAAGTATGCGGGCTTTTTGGAAAGATCTGCGCTGAAGGGCAGGGGATTTTTACCACTCTTCCAGGAAAGATCGTCCGTAACTCCCCAGAGGGTCACGCCGACAATGTTCACGCCTTCGTTTTTGAGATCGATAAGGGCTTTCATATAATCCCTGAAGTACTTTCCCTGATACTCAAAATCGCAGTTGCCGGGCATGTCGATATCAAGCTCGGTTATGCGTATTTCAAGCCCGAGAGCGCTGAAATAATCCCTTACAGTCTGTTTATAAAGCTCGATATTCATGCTTGTGTTTATATGACCCTGAAGACCCAGCCCGTCCACAACGCCCGCTTCCTTGAGCTGTTTTACAAGGTTGATTATTCCCCTCTTTTTGTCAGGCAGCCAGCAGTTGTAATCGTTATAGAAAAGCTTTACGCCCTCGGGTGCGTATTTCTTTGCAAAGGTGAAGGCTTTTAGGATGTAATCCGCGCCGACCGTCTTGTACCAGAGCCTGTCGCGCACGCCGCCTTCGTCTGTTATCGATTCGTTCACAACATCCCACGAGGTGACCTGACCGGGATAGTTCTCGTTCATCCAACCGATAACGGAAGCGATATAGTTTTCAAGCCTTTTGAGCATCAGCTCCCTGTCGGCGAGCTTGCCCTTTATATCATAGTTTTCGTAGAACAGCCAGTCGGGGGTCTGGTTATGCCAGCAAAGGGTGTGCCCGCGCATATCCAGCTTGCTGTCGCGGATAAAATCCAGCTCCGGCCTCAGATGTTCAAACTTCACCGCAGGGCTTTCGTTATATTTTGTAAGATCGGATACGCTTTTTTCAAAATCAAGCACGTTTATCGGCTTTAAGTTATTTTCGTTGGTGATGACGTCAAACTCACTTTTGATGAGCTCTTTGAGCGCCTCGTTTTTCATCATCCTGTCGGAAATGGTGGCTCCTATCTGAAAAATTCCGCTGTAGCTTTGCTTTAGAGTCATATAAAAGGCTCCTTTCGGTTGGATTTTCATTTGTTTTGGTGGATTAATTATAACGCACAAAAGGCTTGCGTTCAACATATTGCAGGTTTTGAGCAATAAGGGAGAGTAATACAAAAAAGACGAATTGAACTATTATACTCTCGATGTTTCTTAGAAGCAGGTTTATGTGATCGGGAACACTAACTATGCGTACAAAAAACGGAGTTTTTGACAAAGGTATACCGCTGTGCTAAAATTAGTTCCATAATGAAACAATTTCATGGAGGTATCGCGATGAGATCAAGAATGTGCGTTGTAGGCGCGGGTTGGCGCGGGCAGTGGTTTATGAAGCTTGCAAAGGCGCTGCCGGAATATTTTGAGCTGGCGGGCGTTGCTGTAAGGACCCCCGAGACCGCAAAAGAGATGCAGGAAAAATACGGAGTTCCCGTTTATGCCGATTATATCGATATGATCGAAGCACAAAAGCCCGAATTCGTGGTCGTTGCAGCCAGCAACAAGGCTGTGCCGCAGATCGCGGTTGAGCTCAACAGGCGCGGTATACCGGCTCTTTGCGAGACCGCCTATTCCAATAAGCTCGAAGACCTTGAGGAATACTATAAGGCTGCGGGCGAAAATTCGCTCATTCAGTATGCAGAGCAATATCATCTTCAGCCCATGCAGCAGGCAAGGCGCAATTTTGCTCATTCCGGTCTCATAGGCGATATTTTTGAAGCTCAGGTCTCCATCTCTCAGTGCTATCACGGTATTTCCGTTATGAGAAAGCTGATAGATGTAAACTTTGAACCTGTCAGGATCGGCGCAAAGACTTTCAAGAGCAAGATCAACATGAGCCCCGATCGTCAGGGCGATCCCAAGGAGGATAAGCTCGTTGATGATCTGCAGACCATCGGCTGGTTCGATTACGGCGATAAGCTGGGCGTTTTCGATAACGCAAAAAATCAGCTCAGAAGCTGGGCAAGGCATCAGCGCACTCAGGTAATGGGCACAAAGGGCGAGATAATGGATAAGTCGATAAGGTATCTGAAGGATTATCTGACCCCCATCGAAACCGAGCTTACTAGGATCCAGATCGGCTTTGAGGAATCAATGGAAGGCATAGGTCTAAGGGCCATCGCCGCAGAGGGCAAATACTGGTATGAGAACGAGTTCAGGAACATGCCCTTCATTGACGACGAGATCGCAGTTGCCACCATGATGGTAAAAATGCGCGATTTTGCAAGGGGCGGGGAGAGCTTCTATCCTCTTGAACAGTCTTTGCAGGATCAGTATCTTTCCGTTATGATGGAACGCGCATGCGCAGAAGGTCAGTTTATCGATGTTCCAAGACCCATTTGGGCAAAATAATGCAGGATTTATAAAATAAAATTGCAAAATTATTCATAGTGTTGTATAATCGTTGGTGAAAAACAGGCATCGGAGGAAACGACATGCAGAAGATACAGATGAAGACACCCTTGGTCGAAATGGATGGCGACGAAATGACCCGAATCCTTTGGGCCATGATAAAAGAATATCTTATCGAGCCCTTTGTTGAGCTCAAGAGCGAGTATTATGACCTCGGTCTGCCCAACAGAGAAAAAACTTCCGATCAGGTCACTGTAGACAGCGCAAACGCTACCAAGAAATACGGCGTTGCGGTAAAATGTGCAACCATCACCCCAAACGCTCAGCGCGTAGAGGAATATAATCTTTCCAAAATGTGGAAGAGCCCCAACGCTACTATCAGGGCCATCCTTGACGGTACCGTTTTCCGCGCTCCCATAATCGTGGACGGCATAAATCCCTATATCCCCACCTGGAAAAAGCCCATCACCATCGCAAGACATGCATACGGCGATATTTATAAAGCGGTTGAGATGCAGGTTCCCGCGGGCAAGGCCGAGCTCGTGTTCACCGATAAGGACGGAAACGAGCGCAGAGAGACCATCCATGAGTTCAAAGCTCCCGGCATCCTTCAGGGTATGCACAATACCGATGAGTCAATTGAAAGCTTTGCGCGTTCCTGCTTCAATTTTGCTCTGGATTCAAAGCAGGATCTCTGGTTCTCCGCAAAGGATACCATTTCCAAGCAGTATGACCACAGGTTCAAGGATATTTTTGCAGAGATTTACGAAAACGAGTATAAGGCAAAGTTTGAAGAAGCCGGGATCACCTATTTCTATACCCTTATCGACGACGCCGTAGCCAGAGTTATCAGGAGCGAAGGCGGCTTTGTGTGGGCATGCAAGAATTATGACGGCGATGTTATGAGCGATATGCTCGCCACTGCTTTCGGCTCTCTTGCAATGATGACCTCCGTTCTGGTCGCTCCCGACGGCACCTGTGAATTTGAAGCGGCGCACGGTACCGTTACCCGCCATTATTACAGGCACTTAAAGGGCGAGGTCACCACCACCAACCCCATAGCCACCATCTTTGCATGGACCGGAGCCCTTAATAAGCGCGGTCAGCTCGATAACATTCCTGAGCTTTGCGATTTTGCCGCAAGGCTTGAAAAGGCTACTCTTGATACCGTTAATGAAGGTACCATGCCCGGCGATCTGGCTCTTCTTTATAAGGGCAGCGCCGAGGTAAAAGCCACTCCCTGCGCTGAGTTCATGAAGCTCATTGCCGCAAAGCTTTAAGATCTGAAAGGATGCTGTAAATGACTCCCGAAGCGCTCAAGGCTGTTTTGCAGGAACAGATAGACGGACTTGCAATAAAAAAGATCGTATTTTCCCGTCCCACCGACAAAAGCGTTTTAAGAGCAGATGCAAGGCTGATTATGCTCAAAAGCGGGCTCAACCTGCAGGTGGCGACCTATATGGCCGACGGCAAGGCACTGCACCGCAATATCCCTTCAAAGGGCTGCGCGGATCAGGTTTATAAGTTTTTTGAAGAAGGCTTCCGCCAGATGAACATAATCACATCGGGCGGAGATATTCAGGCTATGCTGTCCAAGTCGGGCAAGCTTTCCACCGCCGGTAAAATCGAAAAGGCTTTAGAAAAAGCCGAGAGCAATATCGGCGGCAACGACAAAAAGCGCGGTTACATTATCGAAGAAAAGCCCACCCCATTCCTTGAAAAGCTGGGAGTTATGGACAAAAACGGCAGAGTTTTCGATAAAAAGCGCGCCAAATTCCGCCAGATAAACAAGTTCCTTGAGATCGTCGGAGATACCGTTTCAAGAATAGATCACGACGGAAGTATCTGCGTATATGATCTTTGCTGCGGCAAAGGCTACCTTACTTTTGCGCTTTATCATTACCTCAAAAATATCCTGGGGCTGGATGCCAGAGTATACGGTGTTGACTTAAAAGGCGATGTAATCGAAAAATGCGGCGCCTGGGCAGAGGAGCTCGGCTTTGAAGGGCTGACCTTTATCTGCGACAATATCGAAAACATACGCCCAAAGAACAGGGTGGATATGGTCGTTGCTCTCCATGCCTGCGATATCGCGACCGATATCGCAATCGCCCATGCGGTAAAGTGGAATTCTCAGGCGCTTTTGTCCGCTCCCTGCTGCCAGCATGAATTGAGCAAGCAGATGAAAGCGGATGTGCTTGAGGGGATGTTCAGGCAGAACATTTTGAGATACCGCTTTGCGCAGCTGGCTACGGATACGCTCAGGTGCGAGCTTTTGGAATGCTGCAGCTATTCTGTCACGGCAATGGAATTTATCGACCCGGACGAGACCGACAAAAACCTTATGATAAAAGCGCTGCGCCAAAAGAAGCCGCTGAGCGCAGATAAGGTCAAAAACATGGTCGATCAGTATAAAAAGCGCATAGACGCTCTGGGCGTTTCGCCGACTTTGTTCGCGCTTTTGAGAGACAGGCTGTTTTAGTACTTTCAGTATAAACGAAAACTGAAACTTTCAAAAATTACCAAAATAATTATTTATGCTCCCGGGCAATATAATAGCGAAAACACGCTTTGCCCGGGAGCATTTTTGATGAAACGACTGGACGAGATCGAGGCATTGAGCTGCGTTGACGAAAACAGCGGCAGAGTCATAGGCCGCGTAGGCGGCGCTGTGATATCAGGCGACGGAAAAAAGCTTTTGGGTCTTATGATAAGGCCGAAACGCTTTTTGTCGGGAGAAAGATTTCTTGATTTTTCTTCAGTCTCGGTTATCGGAGACGTATGTGTTCTTTTTAAGAAAGATGCTCTGAAAAAGCGCGGTATGTGTCCAAAGGATCGGCTTTATATCGGCGCCGGGGTCTACGGCTCAAACGGACGTATCATCGGCTGGTATACAAACGCCTATCTTGATGAAAAGTCGGGTTTGGTGGCCTGCCTGGAAGTATCCATTGGCTATATCGATGATTTCTTTGAGGGGCGCATTTTAATAAGCGAGTTTTCGTGCAGCGGCGAAGGTATTATCGCCATGCAAACGGGGCGCGGATAGTACTGCGCCCTTATTTATATCGTTTTTTGATCGGAGGGAAACGAGATGGGCAGTTTTGAAAAGACGGCGGCTGCATTCGTGGTCGGAGCCATCGCCGGCGCTATGCTGACTGAGGCAGGCGTTTGCATGTGCTATCCAAGCGTAAAGCGTTCCATGATGAAAAAGGGCATGCACGCAATGCGCGCTGTGAAGCACATGGGTGAAAGAATGTTCTACTAAAGGGCAGGGCGGGAACTTGAGCGTTTCCGCCTGTTTTGGTTTATTATGGTAAAAAAGATATTCAAATGGGCTGCCGTAATTTTATTGATCGTACTTGCGGTACTGCTTGTAAGGACTATAATGAGCGTGATCGCGGTGATCTTTGCTGCAAGCCTTATCGCGTTTTTGCTGATAGGTCCAATGAACTTTCTTGAAAAAAGGATGCATCCGACGCTTGCGGGGATTATCTGTATTTTGCTGTCGATAGTATTGCCGGCGCTTATTATAGCTTTTATTGTTCCCACGATATCTAATCAGCTGGGATCGCTTGCTGATATTTTTCGCGATATAGAAAGCGCGTTGGAAAGAATATCGCAAAAAGCGGATCAATTCCTTTCTCCTCTTGGAATGGATGTTGATATAAAAGGATTCTTTTTGCAGCTTTTGCCAAGGGGAGGGGAGGATACCTTGGGAAAGCTCATAAGCGGTGCTGCAAACGCGGGACAGTATGTGGTATCGCCTGTTATCGCGTTTTATCTTCTTAGAGACCGGAAAAAGCTTTTTGATGTGCTTTTAAGGTTCATACCTTCAAAGATCAGGTTTGATGTGATGCGCTTTGCCAAAAAATCGGCTGAGTTCTTTTCCGGCTATGTGAAAGGTCAGCTGCTGATAGCGCTTTTTACGGGAAGCCTGACCGCGCTTGCAATGGCGATAGTGGGTATAGACGCATATATCCTGCTTGGGATAATGATGGGAATACTGAACCTTATTCCCTATTTCGGTTCGGTGATAGGAATGATCCCGATTGCCATCGTCTCAGCGCCGCTTGGGATATACAAAATGATATCGGCGCTTATAGCAGCACTGCTTGTCCAGCAGGCCGAAACGCTGATAATTGCGCCTAAAATTCTTTCCGATACTGCAGGCTTTCACCCCTGCGTTGTCATAATCCTGCTGCTTATAGGGGCAAAACTTTTCTCAGTGTGGGGAATGATACTCATCGTGCCGGCATTCACTCTCATCAAGGGCGCATATTTGGCGATTTTGGATAATAAATTGTATCAATAAGGGTAAAAACATTTGATAAAGTGAAATTTATATAGTATAATCTAAAGTGAATACTTTTCCGAGAGGAGCGATACACTTGGCTGGCAGCTTCGACGAAACCATGCGATTCAAACTGGAGAGTCAACCCACCCAGACTGCGCACGATATCCTTATCACCGTATATAATGCGCTGCTGGAAAAGGGCTATGATCCCATCAACCAGATCGTCGGTTATATCATTTCCGGTGATCCCACCTATATCACCAGCCATAACAACGCCCGCTACCTCATAAGGCGTATGGAGCGCGATGAGCTTCTTGAAGAGCTCGTTCGCTTCTATGTGACCAACCAATGAGAGCACTGGCGCTTGATGTAGGCGAAAAGAGAATAGGCGTTGCCATGAGCGACCCCCTTGGCATAACCGCCCAGCCTGTGACTACCATACACAGGAAGATCAGAAGGGACGATATCGCACAAATAGTTGATATCATAAAGACAAACGGGGTAGATACCGTCGTTTGCGGGCTCCCTAAGAATATGGACGGATCAGAGGGCTTTCAGGCCGAGGAAACAAGGCTTTTTGCTCAGGCGCTCAAAGAGGCCTCGGGTATGGAGGTCGTGTTTGTTGACGAGCGGCTTACCACCGCGTCTGCAAGGCGCACTCTTATTGAAGGAGGCGTAAGGCGCGATAAGCGCAAGGGCGTTATCGATAAGATAGCGGCGGTGTATATACTTGAAACATATCTTGCAAGGCAAAGGTAGCTTTGCGGAAAGAGGATAGCTATGAGCGAAAAAGAAAAGAAAGAAAACATGATCGATGATAACGGCTTTATTGAGCTGCTCGACGAAAACAATAACCCCGTGAATTTTGAGTTCATTCATGCGATGACCTTCAACGAGACCGATTATGTCGTGCTCGCCCCGGTTGAGGACGAGGATCCCGATTCCGAGGAGACCGGCGTTGTTATCCTTCGTCAGGTGATCGACGAGGACGGCAACGAGGTCCTTGAGGCACTTGACGAAGACGACGAGCTTCTGGACGAGCTTTTCGACATCTTTGTAGCCGAAATGGAAGCCCTTGAAGACGGCGACCTCGACGCGTAAATGAAAAAATAGTCAAACCGACCGGCAATGTATATTCTGCCGGTCGGTTTTTGTTGTCAATTCGGTTAATTTTTGCCTGTACCACTTGAAAAATCGGCTGTATTGTGTATAATGGATATTATCCTGAATAAGTATATGGGCCATAGGCGAATTTTTTTTCGAATATTCCCGATAGCCCCCTTTTCATGCGCGGCTATTTTTGGTATACTTATAGGCAGAATACTATATTTGGTGATATACCGTCTGTTTGTATACATCATTTACAGGGAGGATATAAATGAAGGACTACACGACCGCGAACCTGCATAATGTTGCCTTGATCGGCCACGGCGGCGATGGTAAGACCTCGCTTGCAGAAGCTATGCTTTATCTGTCCGGCTCTATCGAGAGAATGGGCAAGACCGCCGATGGTACCACCACCACCGACTATGATCCCGAAGAGATCAAAAGAACCATATCCATCAGTGCCGCTCTTGCTCCCTTTGAATGGAAGGACAAGAAGGTCACTGTTATCGACCTGCCCGGTTACTTCGATTTCATGGGCGAGCTCACCGGCCCCATGAAGATCGCTGACTGCGCCCTCATCGTTATGAGCGCTGTTGCAGGTATGGAAGTCGGTACCGAAAAGGCTATGAAGATGTCCTCTAAGGGCGGCGTTCCTCACATGATCGTTATCAACCAGATGGATCGTGAAAACGCAAACTTCGACAAGTGCCTTGAGGAGCTGAAAGAAAAGTATGGCTCTGCCGTCGCTCCCATCATCGTTCCTATCATGGACAAGGGCGCTTTTGCAGGTTATGCAAACGTTCTCACCGGCAAGGGCTTCACCGTAAAGGGCAAGACCGTTTCCGAGATGGCTGTTCCCGCAGGCGTTGCAGATCAGCTCGCTTCCTATAAGGAAGAGCTGTCCGAGACCGCTGCAGGCGTTGACGAAGAGCTCATGGAGAAGTTCTTCGAAGAAGGCGAGCTTTCCGACGAAGAGATCCAGAAGGGCCTCAGGCTCGGTATCGGTGATGCTTCCATCGTTCCCGTTGTTTGCTGCTCTGCAGTGACCGGCATGGGCGTTTCCGCTATCATGGATATGATCTGTGACGTTATGCCCAACTCCGTTGGCAAAGAATATACCGGCGTCAACCCCAAGACCGGCGACACCGAGACCCGCAAGGCCGATGTTTCCGAGCCCTTCTCCGCTCAGGTATTCAAGACTGTTGCTGACCCCTTCGTTGGCAAGCTGTCCCTGATCAAGGTCTTCTCCGGCGTTCTCACCGGCGATATGACCCTTTACAACCCCAACTCCGAAAAGAACGAGAAGGCCGGCACCGTTTACATGATGCGCGGTAAGAAGCAGACCGCTGTCGATAAGCTGATCGCAGGCGACATCGGCGCTCTTGCAAAGCTGCAGAATACCGCTACCGGCAACACTCTTTGCGACGCTGCAAAGCCCATCAAGTACGAAGAGTTCAAGTTCCCCAAGCCCGTCATCTCTCTTGCTGTTGTAGCAAAGAAGCAGGGCGAAGAAGACAAGATCGCCACCGGCCTCAACAAGCTGATGGAAGAAGATCCCACCTTCTCTATCGAGAAGACCACTGACACCAAGGAAATGGTCATGTCCGCTCAGGGCGAACTTCAGCTTGAGGTTCTCATCAAGAAGCTGCAGGCCAAGTTCGGTGCAGAGGCATCCTTCGCAGATCCCAAGATCCCCTATCGTGAGACCATCCGTAAGTCCATCAAGGCTGAAGGTCGTCATAAGAAGCAGTCCGGCGGTCATGGCCAGTTCGGTCACTGCTGGGTCGAGTTCGAGCCCATCTTTGATGGCGGCGAAGAGTTCGAGTTTGTTGATAAGGTCGTCGGCGGCGTAGTTCCCCGCTCCTTCATCCCCGCAGTTGAAAAGGGTCTGCGCGAGAACCTGCCCAAGGGCATCATCGCAGGTTACCCCATCGTCAACCTGCGCGCAACTCTGTATGATGGCTCTTACCATCCTGTTGACTCCTCTGAAATGGCGTTCAAGATCGCTGCAAGGCTTGCTCTGAAGAAGTGCGTTGACGCTTCTCCCGTTCTGCTCGAGCCCGTTTACAGCGCAAAGATCACCGTTCCCGATGAGTACATGGGCGACATCATGGGCGACATGAACCGTCGTCGCGGCCGCGTCATGGGTATGAACCCCGTTGAAGACGGTCAGGAAGTTGAGGCTGAGGTACCGCTGTCTGAAATGTTCAAGTACGCTACCGACCTGCGCTCCATGACCCAGGCAAGAGGCTCCTTCACCATGGAATTCGTCCGTTACGAAGAAGTTCCCCAGAACATCGCTCAGAAGATCATCGAAAACGCCGCCAAGAACAAGGTCGACGAGGACGACGATTAATAAAAAGACGCTCAGGCGTGATAAACAAATACCCCGATCAATCGATCGGGGTATTTTTCATCTGTTTTCTGTAATTGAGCGGCGTGGTGCCGTGCTTTTTCTTGAACAAGGTGTAAAAATAATTCGCGTTTTCAGGAAAAGTGCGCGCGGCGATATCAGATATTTTCAGCGTTGTGTTTTTTAGGAACATTTCCGCAGCGGCGAGCCTTTTTTCTGTCACAAGTTCCACAAAGCTTTTGCTGTATTCCTTTTCGATGATTCTTGAAACCTGTCTGGTGCTTAAAAATACAGCCCTTGAGAGATCCTCCAGCGTAAACCTTTGCCCGATGTGGGAATTAATGTAACCGTCTATCCTGCTTATGTTTTCGCTAACAAATTGACGCGGCTTAAATATCCTGCTGTCCTTATACACCGATTCGGATAGCTCGCTGAACAGAAGCAGGGTAAGAAATTTACAGTCCTGATCGGCGGTTTTTGTGCGGGAAGTCACTTTTTGAGCAAGTTTGTTTATATAAAAGGCTATATCATCCGTCATGGGAAAATCTGTTATGGAATCGCTGCGTATGTTTTGAAAAGAGCTTTTAGTGACGGAAAACAGCAGACAATAGCCGCCCTTGGAGTCGGGCACGGTGTAATGCTTGAAACGGGGCGGTATGATGATGACCGAGCGTTCAAAGGTTTTGTTGAAGTCTTCACCGGTCACGGTCAGACTGCCTTGGGTAACGAAGAATATCTCATAGGTAAAATGGGTGTGTATATATCTGAGGTTAAAGGGCTGCTCGTCTGAAGGGGATGGGAGCTTTAGGTTCATGGTATCACTGTTTATGTAAACCTTTATTTCCGCACCGTCAAACGAGGTGTTTATCTGAGAACTTTTTCCGTACATGCTGCGCCTTCCTTTTTATGAATGATCATATGATATCACGTTCGCTAAGAAAATACAAATTTTAGAAAAACTTTAATATACGGACATGTTTCTTAAAATCGGTCACATATATCTATTGTTTTTGAGTTTGATATTGCTTATATTGAGAAAAAAGGAGTGAGCTTTTATGTCAACACTTAAAATAGACACCAAAAAGAAACATGAAATATCGCCCTATCTCTATATGCAGTTCATGGAACCGCTGAGCGTTGCGGATTCCTCTGTCGACGCGGCCTGGGACTACCTTAAAAACGAATGGCAGGCTCCTGTAATAAATAGGGTCAGGGAGCTGGCGCCTACCATGGTCAGATATGGAGGCTGCTTTGCCTCATATTATCATTGGCGCGAAGCCGTGGGGCCGAAGGAAAAACGTATTCCCGTAATTAACCACATGTGGGGCGGAATGTTCTCCAATTACGTGGGTACACATGAGTTTATTGATTTTTGCAGACAGGTAAACGCTGAGCCCTTGCTCGTTGCCAATATGGAATCGGAAGGCATAAAGGAAATACAGTATCCCAAGGGAGATACATGCAGAATGGGTACCGACACGGAAGCTGCCGATTGGGTCAGCTACTGCAACGATCCCGATAATATGGAGCGTATAGCAAACGGCGCAAAAGAGCCATTTAATGTAAAATACTGGCAGATCGGCAACGAGACATCCTACGGCATGCGCGGATTGAGGGGCTTTGATGCAGATTCGGCATACGAGGTCACCTGTCGTTTTGCCAATAAAATGAAGAAAAGAGATCCTTCCATCAAGCTTATCGCCTGGGCAGACGACGATCATTTTACCAAAGAAAAATGGAGCAGCAAGATGAAAAATATCGAAAACATCGATATGCTTGCGTTTCATCATCATATGTCCCACGAAAGAACCCCCGATGATCCGTTTTTCGGCACTCAGTATAGGGATGATGTGGATAAAACCTGGTATGTGTTTATGAATGCCCATAAATCGCTTGATGAGCACATCAAGGAAATGCGCGAAAACGCAGGGAATAAACGACTTGCTATGACTGAAGGGCATTTTGCTCTTTCAGGAGGTCACGGAGGCAGAAACAAAAATGCCATACTTTCCACATGGGCTGCGGGCGTTTCCTATGCAAGGTGCTTAAACACTATAATGCGCCACAGCGATGTGCTTGATATCGCCACAATGGCTGATTTCTTCGGCAACTGCTGGCAGGTAAATGCTATAATGATAGACGCGCCTTTGCATCTTGCAGGCGGCAGATGCTATCTGCAGCCGGTAGGCTCGGTCATGAGCATGTTTAATAAATATCAGGGAAAATACAGCCTTGACTGCAGCTGCAATGCAAGCGCCGATGTTGTTTGCTCAGCGACTGATAATAAGGTGTTTGTACATATAGTAAATACCGATATGTATTTAAGGCAGCATATCGATATCGACCTTGGCGAAAGCCGGATTGAAAGCATAAAGATGCACATGATAGCCAAAGCGCCATTAACCGAGATCACCGTTGACAATATGGATGTTTTTAAACCCCAAGCGATTGAGATATCCAAAAATTCGATCGACCTTCCCGGCGCGGCGGTAGCGGCAATAGAGATCACTTTGAAATAAGCGGCAAGGAGCGGACTATGAGAAACTTTATTTTAGGCACGGACTGGTGGACCGACTGCGACGACGCAATTGCGCTCAGGATGCTGGCAAGGGCGCATAAAGCAGGGGAGATCGACCTGAAAGGCATCGTGATAAACGCCTGCCTTGATTGCTCCGTGCAATCGGTTGAAGGGTTTTTGAACACCGAGGGCGTTGGGAATATCCCTCTTGGCATAGACAGGGAAGCCACCGATTTTGGAGGCAATCCCCCTTATCAGAGGATGCTTTCCGCTTATGCGGAAAAATATCGATCCAATGATGATGCTGAAGATGGAGTAAGGCTGTACAGAATGCTTCTTGTTCAAAGCAGTGAACCATTGGAAATAATAGAGATCGGATATCTCAATACCGTAGCCGCTCTGCTTGAAAGCGGCGCGGACGATATTTCTGACAAAACCGGAATGGAACTTGTGAAGGAAAAGGTCAAAAAGCTATGGGTCATGGCGGGAAAATGGGATGAAGAAAACGGCAAGGAGAATAATTTTTGCCGAAACAGCCGTTCAAGGATCGCCGGAGAGAAATTCCTGCGCCTTTGCCCTGTGCCTATAACGCTGCTTGGCTGGGAGGTCGGCTCCACTGTGCTCACCGCCGCTGATCTTGAAAAAGACGATGTGCTCTCAAAGGTGATAAGCTTCTACAATTCCCCGAACGGCCGAATGTCGTGGGACCCCATGGTGGTGCTGATGGCCTTTGACGGTGACGAAGCAAAAGCAGGTTACAATGTGAAAACAGGTACAGCATCGCTCAACAGCGAAACAGGTGAAAACACGTTTACCGAAGATCCAAACGGTCTGCACAGGTACGTTATCAAAGCAAGACCCGATGAGTATTACAGGGACAGGATAAACGAGCTGATAAAATAGAAAATTCCCATGCGCTGTGCATGGGAATTTTTTAGTTCAGTTCAAGCGATGCAATGGCATCCAATACCGGTTCGTTGTATTTGCCGTCAGCGCCTATTATCTCTATAAAGAACATATAATTATCCTTTACGCATACCATTTCAATATTCGTATAATACACAAGATCAAGTTCCGGATGAGTCTTTTTAGTGAATGCGGATGCATCACGCGCAAAGACTGCATTATCCAGCTGCAAAAGAGCGAGCTTTTTTGCGTGTTCGCTGTCGGGCAGCTGATATACGGTCTGATACATCCAGATATCATCGCTGCCTAGTTTTACGGATTCATAGGTGCGCCATCTGGTTGCCATCAGCGAGCGGTTTGTCCTTAGATAGCTTTCCTGACCGTTTACAAAAGAGGGGATACGCTCTCCTTCAACTCCGACATCGCTTATAAGGATATAGGGCCCATCTGATTCAAGGGGCAGGGGAACTTCGCGGTAGGATAACCCCTGAGCACCCCAATGCATGAAAGCAACCACTATCAGCATCGAAAGCCCCATGCGCAGGTTCCTGTGATCGAATTTGGTGCGCTTGGGAGCGTGATCAAGGGGCTTGCCGCTTTTGAGCTTTCGGTAGAGCAGGGTGGTACGTATGGCTCCGTATATGAGGTCGAATGTAGCGCACAAAAGCCATACGGCCGCCAATATAATAAAGGCGGTGTCCTCATAGAATCTGAAGGCAAGCTCTGAGGTAAAATCCGCCCACCAACCGCTTGAAGAATGGTAAGTAACAGAGGAATACAAAAAGAATTGAAAAAGCAAAAGTATGAGCACGGGGATCCAGCTGAGCTGATATTCGCGCCTGAGCCCCTTCAGGGTCGCCGCCTGCTGCTTTGGGTCTTCGTATAGCTCCGGATATGTGCTGCCCAAAAGCGCTGTAAAAACATGTACTCTGCCCGATGAAGTTACAAGCTCCCAGCCGCATTCCCTGTAAAGCTCCACCTGTTCCTCGGGAAGATCAGCGCCCTCCAAAAATCCCGGGCTTGAAAGCTCGATCCTGTAAAGCCTGTCTTCGGGCTCGCTTCTGACAAAGCTTGAAAGATGCTGTCCTCTGTTTTTGAGCTTCCAGCCGTTTTTTGCCATTTCCTCATAAAACTGCTCGTTTTCGCCGATGGCATAATCGCCGTAATTAAATCGGTAAATCTTTTTCATCAGCCTTCCTCCAATACCGCTGCATCGAAAACCATGGTTTTCAGCCTCTCATATTCGGCATAAAGCGTCTGTTTGCCAAGGTCGGTTATAACATAGGTCTTTCGCCTGTCATCCTGTGATTCAAGCTCTATGAGCCCTTCCTTTTTCATCCTCGTGAGCGCGCCGTAAAGCGTCCCGGGGCCCATATGGACTCTGCCTTTTGAAAGCTCCAGAATTCTTGCCATCATAGAATATCCGTGCGAAGGTTTTAAAAGCGCCAGAAGTATATAAAACGCAGCCTCGCTCATTGGCTGACCGATATCCGCCATGCGCTCACCACCTTTACTATTATGCGTCGCGATATATCGCCTGACATAATAGTAGCATATGCGGTATTGCCTGTCAATATTTTATTGACAGGCACACCGGGTAGTTGTATAAATGGTGTTGGGTGATTGAGATGCTGATAAAAACCAAAAGACTGGTCATAAGAGACTTTGATATGAATATGGCAAAAAGCGTGCATATGAATTCCTTAGATGATGATAACAGAAGGTTCGTGCCCGATGAGGTTTTTGAAACGGAAGAAGACGCAAGGGAGACGCTTGAGTTTTTGATATCAAGATATGAAGAAATGAAAAGTCCGCTGGTCTATGCGGTCACATTGAATGAAGGCGTCCAGATAGGGCATGTGCAGGCTTCAAAGCTCAAAGACGGATGGGAGATAGGATATCATATCGGAAAAGCCTATACCGGAAACGGCTATGCCAAAGAAGCTGTAAAAGCGTTTCTTCCCGTGATCATGGACATGCTTTCGGTAAATGAAGTGCAGGGGATATGCCTTGCAGATAATATTGCTTCCATCAAAGTGCTCCTTGGCTGCGGCTTTGAAAAGACGTTTGAGGGCATTGGTCGATACGGAGGAAAAGATCAAGAAATATTCAAGGCCGTGTATGCGAAAAGGTGAAAAACATGTATAAGGATGGTAAATGGGCAAAAAGCATAATTGCCATGCAGGAAAGTGACGGTAAATGGGGCTGTTTTCATTCGCTGTCAAAAACATATTCTTCGCCTATCACCACCGAACAGGCGCTGCGCAGGCTTGAACGGCTGGGTTTTTCGATAGAGGATGAATGCATCCAAAGGGCTGTTGTTTATATGGACGATTGCCTGACGGGGAAGAACAGTATACCCGATCCGCGGGAAAAGCTGCACGACTGGGATGTTTTTACTCAGCTTATGCTCAGCACATGGATCAGGCGGTTCACTCTTGATAACGAAAATGCCAATAATACTGCAATGCTTTGGAAAGCGATCATCGATGCGGCTTTTGAAAAAGGCATATATGATCATGAAAGCTATGTCTGCGCGTTTTCCGATACCTTCAAAGTAAAGCCAAAGGGCGGAAGATTTATTGATTTTGTCAGCTTTTATCAGATATCTCTTTTGAGCGATATTCTGGAGGAAAGAACTCAGGATGCGCTTTTAGACTATGTAATAGACAAAGAAGACGGGATATATTATATCTATGACAGAAAGCTTTCGAACCTGCCGCTTAGCTTAAAGGGCAGGGAAGCAAGCAGGTATTTGGCAGCAATAGAGCTTTTGAGCCGATATAAGCTTGCAGGACGCAAACTGCGCTTTGTTTCCGATTGGCTTTATGAAAACAGAAATACCGACGGTAATTGGGATATGGGAAGTAAGGCAAACGATAAAATATACTTACCTCTCTCCGATTCATGGCGCCAAAAAGAAAAAAGGATAAAAGACTGCACGCATCGAATAAGCGCATTACTTAAAGCGCTGGAAAACTAAAAAATACCCTCTGCATTTACGCAGAGGGTATTTATGTTATCAGACATTCATGTAATCGATGGTGACCTGACCGTTTTCGCCGTAGACGACAGCGTCTTTATCGAGGAAGAGTTTATCGGCAAACTCGAAGTACTCCTTGATGGAAGCAAACTGAGGCTTATAGTTCTCAATTATGCTCTTTGCTTTTTCCGCGCCGTTTTCAAGCAGTGCTTCAGCTACAAAGATCTGAGCCTTTGCGGAGTTCACGCACAGCTTGTCGGGGTCGGTGATGAAATAATCGATGCCGTGACCGGTGCCGGAAGCGCCGGCTGCGTTGAACTGAACGCCGGGCATAACGCAGGTGAGATCGCCGAAATCGGAGGAGCCGGCGCCGATGCTCTCGTAATTGAACCTGACCTTATCCTCGCCCACAAGATCCTTACAGCAGGCTTCGACCAGCTTCATGAAATCGGTATCGTGGTATTCGGGAGAATAGCCGGGGCGGTCGTGGAGCTCAACGCCTGCGCCCATTGCCAAGGCTGCGCCGGTGAGCGCGCGGTTGATCTTCACGTTTTCGCGCTTGATGGCGTCGATATTGTTGCCGCGCACATAGGTTTCGATGACCATCTCATCGGGGATGATGTTGACCGCGCAGTTAACGCCCTTCATGATGGGATGGAAGCGGATCATATCCTTATCGGGGAAGGTCTCTCTAAGGTCGTTGCAGGCCTGAAGACCGAGCATCGCCGCGTACTGAGCGTTTATGCCGCGGGAAGGAGCGCCGCCCGCGTGGGAGGATTTGCCCTTATAGCGAATAGTCTTTGCAAGGCAGCCGTTATTGCCCCTGCCGCAGGCAAAAGCAAACTCGCTGTCGGGGCCGAAGGCTGCGCCGTGCACCATAAGGGAAATATCAACATCATCGAAATAGCCCCTGTGCATGAATTCGACCTTGCCGCCCATATAGCTGATAACGCCTTTTTTGCGCAGCTCTTCGCGGAAAGCGAGCTGTATCATTTCCTCTGCCGGAACGGCCATTAGGCGGATGGAACCGGAAAGCCCGTCAAGCGCTCCGGGTTCCTTGAGCGCAGCCGCGATTCCCAGAAGCGCAGCCATCTGACCGTGATGACCGCAGGAGTGGGTCATGCCGTTTACGGATTCGGGATGATTTGCAATATCCAGCGCGTCAAGTTCGCCCATGATGCAAAGCTTGGGACCGGGCTTGCCGGTATCAAGGTCTGCATAAAAACCGGGAATGTTGTCGGGAATGGTCAGCTCATAGCCAAGGTCCTCAAATACCTTTTTGCAGTATTCGTGGGCTTCCCATTCGGTGAAGCCGGTCTGAGGATGCGCCCAGAGCCAGCGCTCTGCGTCAAGTATCATTTGTCTGTGCTTGTCTACGTTTTTTACGATAAGTTCCTGCCTTGCGTTCATATATGACACCTCTTTCTATTTTATTCCAAACATTTT
Organism: Clostridiales bacterium; assembly: GCA_015056005.1. Lineage (GTDB taxonomy): Bacteria > Bacillota > Clostridia > Christensenellales > UBA1750 > SIG373. Next base: position 10,639 of record SVHB01000027.1, on the reverse strand, counting down.
TTCTTTGAGATCAAGATAATAAAGGTAATCCTCGGTCTTTACATTTGGCGGGCATCTGTGATCGCAGAAGGGGATGTAGCCGCCGCGCACAACGTATTTTTCAACCGATTCTAAGTATTCTTTGATAGCGTCCCTGCCGTAGCCCAGCTGTATTTTATCTATACCGCCCATTATCCTGAGCTGACCGTCGTATTTGTCGAGCAGCTCGCCGGGATGCGCGCAGCCGTTTACCTCAAAGGGGAAAAGGCAGTTTATGCCGCCCTCAAGAAGATAGGGAAGGATGGGGCGCACATCGCCGTCGCAGTCGGTATACCAAAGGTCGATGCCGTACTGATCGAGCTTTTTGCGTATCCTCTTATACCTTGGCATGACGATATCGCGGAAGAAGGGGACGGAAACGATGGGACCGTTTTTGAAGCATATGTCCTCCCAGCCCGATGCATAATCAAACTTGAAATGAGGCAGAAGCTGATCCATAGCATCTTCGACCAGAAGGCAGCAGGTCTCTACCATGTCTTCAACCATTTCGGGATAATCGTAGGTCGCATAGGCGAGCCCTTCAAAGGTCAGTATATCGCGTATCCTGCCTATCATGGAGCCGCAGTTGATGCCGAGGGGATAATCCCTTTTATCATCGTCGCCGTGGATGGCTTTAAGCCTTTCAATATCGATCTTTCTTTCGGGAGTGCCCCTTTGGAACCTTTCTTCCTTGACGCGCTTCCAATCGTCGGGAGTGACTATGGACGAGCCGACATAATGGGGGATGGTATCATGACCGTCTGCGGGGACTTCGGCAAGAAGACCGTCCGAGTTTTGGATAAGGTTTTTGTCGCCGCGGCGCTCAACGATCCTTTGCTCAAAAGGCGGAGATATGAACACATTGCCGCCCGCGACCTCGATCTTGTCAAAATTAAAGAAAATATCTGCTTCACGGTTGTTCTTTATACCGTTATCAACAAAGATGTCCCACAGAGAAAAGTTTTCATCCCAATAACCGAATTCCATGTTGAAGCAGCGGTCAACGCTCTTGTAATGCATCTGGCGGTTGAAGCGCTCACGGTCGGTCATCGTGCCTTTCCATTTTTCGCGGATGGGAGTGATATTCATCTTGTTTTCCCCCTATCTGTAATTTCCGTATTTTCTGAGAGTATCGATGGCGGCAAGGTAGTTTTCAGTCTTTGCGCCGAACTGAACGGAGTTGGTGGAACCGAAGATAAAGCCGCCGCCGGGCATGAGGTCATGCAGGTTTTGCTTTACCTCATCTATAGCCTGCTGCTTTGTGCCTGCAACCAGCGTCTCGCACTGTATGCCGGTCCAAAGAGCGATCCTGCCCTCGTATTCCTTTTTGATGCGCTTGTTGTCCATTCCTGCGGTGAGCTGGATGGACTGATACGCCCTGTAACCGGCATCCGCGTAATCATCAAGGATCTCCCATGTGTTTCCGCAGCAGTGGAAGAAGGGGAGCATACCGTTTGCATAGGCTATATCGTTTACTTCCTTCATTGCCGGGAAATATACGTCCCTTAAAGTATCGGGGCGCATGATGGTGCCGGTGTTCATGGCGTAATCGTGACCGTACATGGCAACGGAAATGTTATGCTGAGAGAGGATCTCGATTATCTTCCTGTTCTTGGTCACGCAGGCATCGTGCAGCTTTTTTACCTGATCGGGGTCGAGCAGGGGAACTATGAGCTGATGATTGTAATCTCCGCCGAAGGGGGACATCATGATGCCGTAAATGTCTATATCGCGGTAAAGCACGCAATGGGTCTTGCCGTATTTGTCGCCGAAATAAATTGCCTGCTCAAGAGTTGACATATCGACTGTTTCGACGCGCTTTGCGATTTCCTCGACCTTTGCGTCGCTGACCTCATAGAGCCCTTCGCCGCTGCCCTGACGCATTGCCATGATGGAATCGTTGCTGGCGGCGTATTTATAGATGCGTCCCTTGGAGTCTTCCCAAACTCCGTCCGCTATCTCTTTGGGGCGGTCGGAGCAATGATGGTTCTTTGAAGGCACGGAACTTACCGTGATAATGTCGTATTCCATCTTCTTGACCAGCTCTTCGCAGTCTGCTATCTGGCCTTCAACGACCTCGTCGCGCCTGTTATCCCAAAGGGCGATGGTCTCGGCTTTGCGGTTGCGCCAGAAGGTCTCTCTGCCTATTATTTCCCTTACATGATCGTGATCTATACCCCATTCGCCAAGGGGAACACGGTCGGGCTCACGATAAGTTACAGCGGTCAAAACTCTTTCTAGGCTGTTCATGATATTTTCCTCCTTTATATTGGAGATGATTGATTTATTAGGACAAAACTATAATAACATAAATGTGTTTGATTGTGTATCAAAAATATTGTTTTTTGAAAGACGCGTAACTTATATTGCGGTTTTATGAAAGCCGCTTTGCAAAAGCGGCTAATATTTCCTGATTATTGCAAAGGCAATTTTATAGTGTTATAATATAATCGACTATAAATTGAAATGAGGTCATTGCCATGAAAAAAGTCGTATGCTTTGGCGAAGTCATGCTGCGCCTTGCACCCGAAGGATATCTGCGCTTTTTGCAGACCGATAAGTTCGAGGCTACTTTCGGCGGCGCTGAAGCCAACGTAAGCGTTTCTCTTGCAAATTACGGCCTGGATCCTTATTTTGTATCCAAGCTGCCCAAGAATCCCATCGGCGAGGCTTGCCTCAATTCCATGAGATACTTCGGCGTTAACACCTCTCTTTGCTCCAGAGGCGGCCCCCGCGTAGGTATTTATTACTGCGAAAAGGGCGCTTCCATGCGTCCCTCCAAGGTTGTTTATGACCGCGCAGGCTCTTCCATCTCTCTTGCTGAGACCACCGATTTTAACTGGGACGAGATTTTTGAAGATGCAATCTGGTTCCATTTCACCGGCATAACTCCCGCCGTTTCCGACAACGCTGCTGCGATCACTCTTGAAGCCGTCAAGGCTGCAAAGGCTAAGGGCATCACCGTTTCCTGCGACCTTAACTACAGAAAGAACCTGTGGAGCAAGGAAAAGGCCGGTCAGGTCATGGGCGAGATCGTAAAGTACGTTGACGTTCTCATCGCAAACGAAGAGGATTCCGCAGACGTGTTCGGCATCCATGCCGATTCCACCGATATCGAGTCCGGTAAGCTCTCCGACGAAGGCTACAAGTCCGTTGCACGTCAGCTCGTTGAGCGTTTCGGATGCAAGTATGTCGGCATTACTTTAAGAGAGAGCATTTCCGCAAACGACAACAACTGGTCCGGTCTTCTGTATGACGCAAAGGACGATTCCTTCTTCAAGAGCAAGAAGTATTCCATCCGTATCGTTGACCGTGTAGGCGGCGGCGACTCCTTCGGCGCAGGTCTGATCTACTCCATGATCGAAGGCTACGACAATCAGAGCGCTATCGAATACGCCGTTGCGGCATCCGCTCTCAAGCACACCATCGAAGGCGACTACAACCGCGTGACCGTTGACGAAGTCAAGGCGCTCATGGGCGGCAGCGTCTCCGGCCGTGTACAGAGATAATAAATAAAATAACTGTTCTGTTTATCACCTTGTCATAATATCTTTATGACGAGGTGATAATATGAACAGCGGCTATGAGATCAAAACGATCCGCCAGAAGGGACATCAGGTAAGCCTGGATAACCGCGAAAGCGCGGCTTTTACGGGTGTGACCGATGTTGAAAGCTTTAACGAGGAGCAGGTGGTTCTTCTGACCGAAACAGGCGCAGTGATACTCTCGGGCAAGGGGCTGCACATAGTTCGCCTTGACCTTGATCAGGGCATACTTGCGGTCGAAGGCTATGTCTACGCTCTTGAATATGACGACAGCGATGCCATGGGCAAGAAAAAGGGCCTTATAAGCCGTTTGTTTTCATAGCCATGGCATTTGAAACATCTGGCCAGTGGCTTATATTCTTAAGCTTTCTGTATCTTGGCGCAGGACTGTATATCGTATACAGGGTTCTTGGGTCAATAAGAAATGCCTTTGGCGGGGGCTTTTTGATAAACGCGTTTTTTGATGCGCTTTTTTCCGTGGCTGCAACCGTATCGGTGCTGTTTGTCGTTATATATAAGGGCAGGGGAGAATTAAGGGGATACATGCTGTTGGGAGCTGTCCTTGGGTTCCTTCTGCTTATGACCATTTTTGAAAGGATAGCGTTTTACGCAAAACCAAAGCTTCATGAGCTTAAAGCAAAAACCGAGAAGAAAAAAGAATAAAACCTATGATAATGTGGTTTACTTAAAGCAGGTTGCGCAGCGTAAAAAGAAGCGCAATACACTGCTTATTATTTGCGGCGCAATAATTCTTCTGGGCGGCAGCAAAATGATCAGCCAGTACGGCGAGATCAGAACGCAGCAGAAGGAATATGAGCGCCTTCAGGCACAGCTTGAAGAAACCAAACTCGAAAACGAAGAGCTCACTTTGGAGCTTCAGTATATGATGACGGAGGATTACATCCTTTCCGTTGCAAGGGAGCAGCTTGGTCTGCTCAAGGAAAACGAGATCAGATTTGTGGAAGATTCCACCGGAAATTGAGGTCAACATGCCGCTGCTTTCTGTTGTTATACCCATGTATAACGAAAAAGAGGTCATAACAGAGACCTATAAGCGCCTGAAAAGCGCACTTTTGCCGCTTGAGGGCGATTATGAACTGATTTTTGTAAACGACGGCTCGCGCGACGGGACTTACGATGTGCTTTTGTCTGGCGCAGGCGATGACGATAAAGTAAAAATAATTGATTTTGCCAGAAATTTCGGGCACCAGATGGCTGTGAGAGCAGGCCTTAAAATGGCTTGTGGACAGGCCATAGCGATAATTGACGCAGATCTTCAGGATCCGCCCGAGCTTCTGCCAAAGATGCTTGAAAAATGGCGCGAAGGCTATGATGTGGTATACGGAAAGCGCAAGTCCAGGCAGGGCGAGAGCGCTTTCAAGAAGTTTACCGCTTTTGCTTTTTACAGGACTCTCAACGCCCTTGCGGGCATCGATATTCCTAAAGATACCGGCGATTTCAGGATCATAGACAAAAAGGTCAAAGACGCCATACTTTCCATGCGGGAGCACGGCACCTTCCTTCGCGGTATGGTCAGCTGGGTGGGGTACAGGCAGTATCCCTTTGAATTCGAGCGCCATGAAAGATTTGCGGGCACAACAAAATATCCCCTCAAAAAGATGCTCAAGCTCGCATTTGACGGGATATTCTCGTTTTCGGTAACACCCATCAAATTTTTATCTTTGATAGGTATCGTCGAAATTATAGCTGCGTTTGTTATGCTTGTCCTGACCCTTTTGCTGAAATTCGGCAGCGCTGGCTGGATCATAATGAGCGTGCTTTTGGTCGGAGGTGCTTTGATGCTGGGCATGTACATCCTTGGCGAATATATCGGAAGGATATATGAGGAAACCATGGACAGGCCTTTGTATCTTATATCAAGAACCTACGGTTTTGAAGATAAAGAACAAAAAGAGAGGTAATAAAGATGACCGATCCCAGAATTGAAAAACTGGCTTATAATCTTGTCAACTATTCCTGCAGGCTTCAAAAGGGCGAGCACATTCTTATCGAAAATTTCGGTCTTGAGCTGCCTTTGGTCAAGGCTCTCGTAAAGGAAGCCTATGCTGCCGGCGGTCATCCCCATGTGCTTTTGCAGGATAACGCAGTTCGGCGTCAGATGCTGCTGGGTCTTGACGAGGAGACGATAAAGCTCGAGGCTCAGATCGACAGAGCCAGAATGGAAAAGATGGACGCTTATATCGGCCTTCGCTCCGGCATCAATTCTTCCGAGCTCTCCGATGTTCCCGGCGATAAGATGGATATGTTCATGAGGCTCTATAACGATCCCGTGCACACTCAGGAGCGCGTACGCAATACCAAGTGGGTAGTGCTCAGATATCCCAGCCCCTCCATGGCTCAGCAGGCCAATATGTCCACCGATGCTTTTGAGGATTATTATTTCAATGTATGCTGCCTGGATTATAACAAGATGTCTCAGGCTATGGATGCTCTGGTAAACAGGCTCAACAGCACCGATAAGGTAAGGCTGGTGGCAAAGGATACCGATATTTCCTTCTCAATCAAGGGTATTCCCGCTATCAAATGCGCGGGCAGCAATAATATCCCCGACGGCGAGGTTTTCACCGCGCCTGTGCGCGACAGCGTTAACGGAGTTATTACCTTCAACACTCCTTCGCTTTATAATGGCTTTACCTTCGAAAACATTTCCTTTACCTTTGAAAACGGTAAGATAGTGAAGGCGAGCGCCAACAATGATGAGCTCGTGAACAAGATCCTTGATACCGATGAGGGCGCAAGGTTTGTCGGCGAGTTTGCCATCGGCGTGAACCCCTATATCACAGAGCCCATGAAGGACACCCTGTTTGACGAAAAGATAGCGGGTTCCATCCATTTCACCCCCGGCTGCTGCTATGACGAAGCCCCCAACGGCAATCTCAGCGCTATCCATTGGGATCTGGTGCTCATCCAGACCGAAGAATTCGGCGGCGGCGAGATATATTTCGATGGAGAGCTGGTAAGAAAAGACGGTCTTTTCGTAGTTGAAGATCTTCTTTGTTTGAACCCCGAAAACCTCAAGTGATCAAAGTATATTGCCAAAATGCGGCCAGAGGTTCTCGTTGATGCTTTCTATCGCTTCTATGAGAAGCGCGCAGTCGCGCCTTGCCATATAAGTTACGCCGTATAAAAGATCTGTCTCGAGCTCTTTTATGTGCTCGCTGACATGCTCTATGGTCTCATGTTCAATGGTCATCTGCCAGAAATGAGAATATTTGTCGTATTTGCCCTGCAGGCTTTCAAGCGTCTGCAGGGCTTTTTCGTCTTCGCCTTCTTCAATGGATGAAAGCATCGTTTCACAAATATCCATAAGCTCGTGCGACTGCATGTGCATCAGGTATGCACATCCTGCGGAAAGTGAAAGGATGACAAGGCAGATAATAATCATGGTTATTGCGCTTTTCACCAGACCACCTCGCTTGGTGAAAGTACTTTTTTCTGCGTTATGGGTTCACTTGCATCCTTTTTCTGCATATGAGCAACTCCCGAGGATGTTAGGGTTAAAAGCAGTATTTCATCGGGCTTTGCGCCAAAATCCTTAAGCAGTCCCATGAGCCAGCTTTCGCTCACTTTGCCGAATGAAAGGTTATTCCTTTGAACCTTGCCGTCCACGATCAAAGTAAGATCGACTGTTTCGTAATCAGGTTTTATGTTCACATCCTTGGGGGAAAGCGGTCGCTTCTGAGATATCGGAAATATGGAGAGCTTTCCCGATGATTCCAGGATTGCACAGCCCACGCCGGTTATATCGGAAAAACCGCCAAGACGCAGTTCTTCAAGCAGATCGGAAACGGAAAAAGCCTGTTTTTTCATTTCGTTTACGTCTATCTTTCCGTTGTGAACAAGAACCGTAGGCTTGCCGTTTACTATCGATTTGAGCTTCTGCGATTTGTAGGTTATTATTGTTATAATGCTGTTTATGAGCACAAGTGCAAATATCGGCAAAATGCCGTTTATAAGCGGGGTTCCCGAGCCTTCAAGGGGAGAGGATGCAAAATCTGCGACCATTATGACCAATATGAGCTCATAAGGCTGTATTTGACCCACCTGCCTTTTGCCCATTGCCCGAAAAACGACTATAACGACAAGGTAGATTATCGCAGCTCTAATAAATGCCGTAAGCATTTTATCACCTCAATAAAATATCATGCCCACACACCCCGTATGTAATTCAGAAATAGCCTTGCACTTTTTTGGAGTTTATGTTATTATGTTTGTGCACACTTGTGTGTAAATAAAACAAGGAGGTGATACGTTTGCCTTTCAAGATCACTGACGAATGTATCTCCTGTGGCGCATGCGAAGCTGGCTGCCCTGTTAACGCTATTAGCGAAGGCGACGGCAAGTATGTTATCGATCCCGACACTTGCATCGACTGCGGCGCTTGCGCAGACGCATGCCCTGTTGGCGCACCGGTACAGGAATAATTACTCGTCGAAGACCCGCGGATCCGTTGATTCGCGGGTTTTTCCGTATAAATATACCAATAACGAAAACTTTGATATTTGCGAAACGAATTTTATTGAAGTTTCGTTCTTTATATAGTAAAATTATTAAGCGATATCCCAAATATCCGTAAACAATGAGGGGCAAATACATGAAAGTAAACAGATTGAGAAAATATTTATCGGTGTTCCTTGCACTTGTGATGTGCATAACGCTCATCCCTGTGTTTAGGCCTGATACCGCATATGCCGCGACCGACGGTATGATAAGGGTCAAGATGGAATCCATGGGCTCCATATCCTCAGTCACCATGAAGATCAACGGATCGTACGGTATAAGCGGTCATGGAGAAGTTGCGCTTGATAAGGGTAGGTCAATAACAGTATCCGCTTCGGGTTCAACTGTTCGGATAACCGATACGAGCGGACAGACGCACAGCCTTTCAAGCCCCGTGCTTCTGCTCAATTACGCCGACACCACAGGCCTTTCAAGCTATATAACTTTGAGCAACACCAAATACGGCTCCCGTTCATATAAGGGCAGCTTTACTTTCTATGCCTCCTCAAGCAACCTTACCTTAGTAAATACTCTCTTTATTGAGGATTATCTCTGCGGCGTTGTCGCAAACGAAATGGGCAACGACTGGCCCATCGAAGCTCTCAAGGCGCAGACAGTGGCAGCCAGGACCTATGCATATAAGCGCATGGACGGCAGTGGGACATATGATATAGTCGATACCTCAAACGATCAGGTATACAAAGGCTATCGCTCTTCCGATAATGTTGTCATCCGCGCTGTCAACGAGACAAAGGGCATGGTTTTGACCTACGGCGGTAAGCTGATAGATGCTTATTACAGCGCATCTAACGGCGGCGAGACCGATACTCCCGCAAACGTGTGGTCCGACAGGGATTCTCCCGCATGCTATGTGGTCAAGGAAGACCCGTACGATGTAAGGAACCCCGCAAGCCTTATCGGCAGCGTTTATTTTACCAATAAGGGCAAGACCAACAGCAGCGAGCTGGATAATTTTATTAGAAAAAAGGTAGCTTCGGTCGCCGGTACAAGCTCAGGCAATGTTGATATATTAAGCTACGACGGTTTGGCGCTGACCAACCCCAAATACTATAATTCCATCAATTACAGGACAGTGAACATTGCCCTTACTTCCAATGTGGGCTCTTATAATCTTTCCTTCAGCATTATGGACGAGATCAAGCCCTATGCCGATCTTGAGCACGATCTGAGAATGGCAAGGGTCACCTCCGGCGGCGGCATACACTATCTTGACTTCTGCAGATACGGCCATGGCGTGGGCCTTTCTCAGCGCGGCGCGCAGCAGATGGCGACGGAAGGTCTTTCCTATACAAATATTCTTAATTTCTATTATGAAAACGCTGCGATAAAGGTGGAAGACTTTGTGCAGTCCACCGTTTCCGCGCCCTCTCAGGGTACGACCATGGGCGGCACTTCTGCCGGCAGCGGCCTAGCCACTATGGGCGACGGCAGCAAGGAGATCGGCACTGCCGAGATTTCTTCCATAAATACCGTTGCCATGATATCCGGCCTTGAAACCTCGGGCGCAAGCTTGGTCGCTGCGCTCAGAAACGGCGATAAGGTATCCATCTATGCAATTTATGACAGCTGGGCATATGTAAAATACCAGGGTCAGATGGGCTATATCTCAAAGCTCGCCCTTGGCAACATAACCTATAACGAAAACGCAAATACGAATGCGGGCAGCTCTTCTGCTGGAAATACAAGCGGTACAATTATAGCTACAGCGCAGGCAAACGTTGCTTCGTCTCTTTCCATCAGGAGCGCGATGAGCACCTCTGCATCGGTCCTTGGCACTGTAAGCCCCAACGAGACCATATATATCACTGAGCTTTCGGGTTCATGGGCAAAGATCGTGTACGGTCAGACGGGCGGCTATGTAAACACCGATTATATCAAGAACCTCACAATGCTCAATGAAGCCGAAAACACCGGCTCTTCTTCAGGCGGCGGCGTTATGGGCTTTGGCTATGTAAGCCTTGCCAGCGCAACTTCCAGCCTTAACATAAGGCAGAGCGCGTCCTCGTCATCTTCCGTCGTCGGCAAGGTATCCGATGGTACCTATGTTGCAGTATACGGCGTAAGCGGCGACTGGTACAAGGTAAAGGTCGATTCCAAGGAAGGCTATATATCAAGCAAATACGTTGAGAATTATACCAGCGTAAACTCCGGCAGCGCTTCCTCCGGCAATACGTCCGCAGGAAATAACTCAAGCGGCAGCACATCAAGCGGAAGCACATCTTCCGTTACCACCATATCCCTTATCTCCAAGGCAACGGCTAAGTGCAATCTGTACGCAAGCGCCTCCACCTCGTCCGAGGTCATCGAGACCATCAGCAAGGGCGAACAGTTCACCGTCATCGAGATCAGCGGCAATATGTGCAGGATCAAGATCGGCGCAATGAAGGGCTGGATACTTGCTCAGTATGCCGACGGCGTTGACGTTTCCGCCTATAATAACGCAGGCGGCGCCGGAACTTCCTCCACCACCAATGTTTCTTCAACAGGTAAAGCCACAACAAATGCGACCGTAAACATGAGAAGCGGCGCAGGCA
>SVHB01000026.1 GCA_015056005.1 Clostridiales bacterium | reverse complement strand
GAAAACGTAAGCCGCGATATAGAAACGCTTTTAGGGCTTAAAGCGCCGCTTAAAACTGTAACAGGGTTTGACAGGCCCAACCTCTTTTTTGCGGTCGAACGCCTAAAAGAAAACGAAAAGGACAGCGCGCTTTTGTTTCACCTAAAAGAGAACGCCGGTAAAAGCGGCATCGTGTATTGCTCCACCCGGAAAAAGGTCGATGAGGTCTGTGCGCTGCTGATAAAAGAAGGATTCACGGTCGCTGCGTATCACGCAGGTATGTCCGATGAAGACAGAAAACGCGCGCAGGAGGATTTCATCTTTGATAACCGTCCAATTATGGTTGCCACAAACGCTTTCGGCATGGGGATAGACAAATCCAATGTAAGCTTTGTTATCCATTATAATATGCCCAAGGACATTGAAAGCTACTATCAGGAAGCGGGCAGAGCCGGGCGCGACGGTACTAAGGCAAACTGCATACTCCTTTTTTCCAAAAAGGATATAACCACAAACCGCTTTCTTATCGAAAACGGAAGCGATGACCGCAGCTTCGATTCGCTCGAAAAAGCACACGAACGCTTAAATGCAATGGTCGATTACTGCAAATACGACGGCTGTCTTCGTCAAAAGCTCCTTAACTATTTCGGAGAAGAGCACCCGGGAAGCTGCGGCGCCTGTTCATCCTGTCTGCTTCCTATGAATGAAGAGGATATCACCGATACCGCAAACACTATCATGCGCGCTGCGTCAAGCATAGGCTTCAGGCTGAACCCGCCTATGCTCGCCGCCCTCCTTAAAGGCTCAAACTCCGCAAAAAAGTACGCTTATTCAAACAGCCCGTATTTCGGTGCACTGGGTTCAATGGGCAAAGATCTGATCGAGACTTATATCGATAAGCTCATTTCAAGCGGATATCTGAAAAAGGAAGGCAGATACGAGCATCTTCGCCCCGAAACGCTCCCCAGTGACGGAAAATATATCATACTCATGCCCGATGCCACGGAACCCGAAGAACGCATTTCTCACAAGCTTAAAAAAACGGTAAAAAAACAGCATGCTCAAACGGATATCGACAGCGAGCTTTATTCCATTCTTGCAAACCTCAGGAGCAAGCTTGCGCAAAAGAACAAGGTCCCCGCATACATCATATTTTCAAACGCATCACTTGAAGATATGTGCATAAAAAAGCCCACGACACCCGATGAGTTTTTATCCGTCTCGGGCGTGGGCATGGAAAAGCAAAGACGATATGCCAAATATTTCCTTCCCGTCATCGCCGGCTTCATAAATGGCGATGATCTGAGCGAATTTATAGACAAATAGAAAAAAAGCTCTGACCGATTAGATGGTCAGAGCTTTTTGTCAGTTATCAAATATCAGATTCTTCCCAGCACCTTCATCAGCGGAACGGGATCGTTCGCGGTGATAAGGTCGGCGCCCTTTTCAATGCAGAGCCTTACGTCTTCTTCGGTATCCGCGCAGAAAAGGTGCATCGGCAGGTTTTTCTTTGGATAGATCGGGAACACTTCGGATTTTGCAACACTCATGCTGATGCCGATCTCCGCATAGTAGGAATAAGAGTCGGGCTCAAAATTGCGCATCTGGAAATCGGGATAGCCCATGGTCCTTGCGTTGTACTTTGTGCGCAGGTGCTTTATGACCGCAGCATCAAAAGCATAGAAATAGCATTTGTCGAACACACCGTACTTTTTAAGCATCTCAACTGTTATATCGCAGCATTCCTCAGTATATTCCTTTATCTCCACGCCAAGAAGAATATCGGGGCGCTTTTTAGCGCAGCTTTTCAGCAGCTCTTCCAATGTAGGAACCTCGATCCCCTTACCCTTGAAAGTATCGCCGAATTTGGATTCGCAAATGGGCTCCAGCTTTTTGACCTCGCTCAAGGTCAGATCGCCCAGCAGCACATTCACGCCGCAGGTGCGCAATGCATTATTGTCGTGCATCAAAACGGGAACCTTATCGGAAGTCAGCCATACATCGAACTCGATCGCGTCAACGCCAAGATCCATGGCTGCTTCAAAAGAGATCATCGTATTTTCCGGGTATTTTGCGCAATAACCCCTGTGTCCTTCGACAACTATCTTTTTCATGATCATATTCCTCTTTTACACAAATATCGTAGACAAATTATACCTCTTCAATAAATCTATGTCAACAAAATGCAGAAAAGCCGAACAAACTATATACTTTAGTATCTTTTTGTTTTATAATAAGTTGAACCCACGAAAATCATATAAAGCGAGGTAATCTGTTATGATGATCTACGATCCTCAGGATATGCACATAGAGATAATGAAGCAGAACCCGAGAAGAGCGGGCTATAAGGGCGGCGATTTTGCTGAATGGCAGAAAAATGCGCGCGAAAAGCTTTGGGAGCTTCTGGGCATGGACGAGCTGATCAAATGCGCTCCTGACCTTCAGATCGAATTCACCAAGCAGCAGGATGGCTTCACCGAAACAAGGTTCAACTTCCTCGTTGAGCCCAAAATGCGCATCGTGGCTCACCTTTGGGTGCCCGACGGGGCAACCAAGCCCCTGCCCCTTGTCATCTGCCTGCAGGGTCATTCCAAGGGCATGAATATTTCCATGGGCAGACCCTATGACGATAAACCCATCGTTGGCGACAGAGACTTTGCCGTATACGCGGTAAAGCTTGGCTATGCCGTGCTTTCAATGGATCAGCGCTGCTTCGGTCAGTGCGGCGGCACCGACGACGGCCCCAACTGCTATATCCCCACCATGGCGGCTCTGCTCATAGGCAGAACCACCATCGGCGAGCGCGTTTGGGATATCATGCGCGTGATCGACGTGATCACCGACAATTTCAGCGACGTTATCGATCTTGAAAAGATACTGCTCATGGGCAACAGCGGCGGCGGCACCGCGACCATCTACGCAGCTGCGCTTGAGACAAGGATATCAGCTGCGATGCCCTCCTGCGCTTTCTGCGGCTATATGGAATCCATCGGCGTTCAGCGCCATTGCACCTGCAACCATATCCCCCATATCGCCAAGTATTTTGACATGGGCGACCTCGGCGGCATGATCGCTCCCCGTCCCCTTGTTGTTGTCAACGGAAAGCTGGATTACAGCTTCCCGCTTGCCTCTGCGCAAAGGGAGTTTGGCGTCACCAAGACCTATTACGAGCTTTCCGGCAAGCCCGACAACTGCCGTCACGTAATCGGCGAAGAAGGTCACCGTTTCTATGCAGATATCGGCTGGGGCGCGATGCACGAGCTCGGCTTCCCTTACAACATGAAATAGCCAAAGCAAAAAGACCGGAGAAGCGCTTCTCCGGTCTTTTTTCATATCTCGAATTCCTCGCCGTCTTCAACCGCATGTATCGGGAAAGGCATGGTTTCATGCTTTTCGGCGTGCTCTATCGCCGCCATGTTCTTCTCATAATCAAACCAGACATGGTTTATGAAAACGCGCTTGGTCGGGCATTTTTCAAGTATGGGCATGATCACCTCATGGGAAAAATGAGCCATTTCGCAAACGATCACATCGGAAGGCTCGTCTTTTGCAAGTATCGGGAAATCGCAGGCGTCGCCGTAGTGCATATCGCCTGTGAACACCACGCGCTTGTTTTCCTTTTTCACATCGATTATGAGCGAAAACGCGGGGTAAAGACCGTTGTGGTTGTGGATAGTCGGGGTCGCGGTAACGCAAAGGTTCTCGTCCTCGTAAATCTTGCCCTCTTTGGTCAGCTTCATCCTTATCCTGTTTTCGTCAAACTTTTTATCGGTGGCAAGGATGACCTGCTTGAAAGCGTCTATGCCCACCTGCTCGGTAAGGAACACATCATAGGACACATCCTGAAACCACGAGCACCATGAGCAAACATCCAAAAGCGGCAGAAGCCCCAAGGTGTGATCGGAATGCAGATGGGTCGTGAAGATCGCCTTTATGCGCCTGAACTCAACGCACCTGCGCATCAGAAGATCGGCAACGGGCGCGCCGCCGTCGATAAGATATACATCCTCGCCCACGCTCAGCATGGTGGAAGAACAAAACCTTTTGGGACCCGGCACTCCGTGGCTGGTGCCCAGAAACGTTAGCTTCATTATATTACCCCTCCTTAAATTCTCACAGCAATATTGTATCACATTGTGCTTTACCATAAAAGCAAAAGCCGCAAATAATTGCGGCTTTTATGGCTTTTCTTTATTCGTTTGAGCCCTCTGCGGGTGCCTGCGTGAGCTGAGATTCGGGCTCGGGGGTAGGTTCGGGGTCAGTTTCCGCCGCAGGCTTGGGGGTAGGTGAAGCAGCGGGCGCCAAAGTGGGTTCCTCGGTGGGCTGAGCCGCAGGAGATGAAGTGGGCTCGACCACAGGAGCCAGGGTTTGCTCAGGAGCTGCGGTGGGCGCTTCCGTGGGGATGGGGGTGGGTGAAGGCTCTGGGGTTACAGTCGGCTGAGGACGGGTGAGACGATAGGATTGAGATGATGTCTTAGCAGTGAAGTAACCAGGATTACCGGATACATCTATATGAGCATAATCAGCATCTATATTATTCTTACCGTCACACTTCGTACCGTTGCCGCCGACGAGTAAATTACAGCCATCAAACATTCCATAACCATTCGCGTCCCCAGAAGCCAACGTTCCAACTTTCCATCCTTCACCGACAAAAATGGTCGTCAGATTATTACACGACGCAAACATCTCACCAAAACGCGTAACCTTTGATGTATCAAACGATGACAAATCAAGTTGCTCGATAGAGAGACAACTGCTAAACATGAAACTCATGTTCGTTACATTGCTAGTATCAAACGATGAAAGATCAAGTTCAACCAAAGCATCACATTCTGTAAACATATCCGCCATATTTGCAACGTCGGATGTATCAAGATATCTCAATCCTATTATACGTTCCAGTGAATATAAGTCGGCAAACATTCGGTAGCAATCTGCATCTGCTTTTATTAACTCTTCAGCAACATCAGCTTTTGTAAGAATATAAATAGCAATGCCATCGCTATCGCTAAACGCATTTACATTCGTACCGACCGGTGTACCACTTTCCCAAACAAATTCAGGATGGTTTTTGAAAGAGTCAAAATAAATATTTTCTACATCCTCATTCAGATTATTTATAGCTTTGTTAAAATCGTTACCACTGACCAGCGTATAATCAAGATACTCCGGCTTATAGGCTATATCGGTGAAATAACCGGGAGTGTCGGCTGTGTCTATGCGGGCGTAGTCTGCGTCAATATGATTTGCATCATATGGAGTTCCCGCGCCGCCTTTGATACTGGTGCAACTATCGAATACATCAGTTCCTTCTATATTATCCTCATCCCAATATCCACCAGCATAAACAGTTTTGAGATTTGAACATCTGGAAAACATTTGACTAATATCAACGCTTGGTACTTCGCCAGATATTGTATAAAACGATGAAATATCAATTTCAGATAATGCACTGCAATTATAAAAAGCACCGTTCACCAATAGGGGGACAACAATTCCATTCCACATCTTTATAGTTTGAAGATTCCCACAATTGCTAAACATCTCTATCATAGAAACCAAATTGCCATTCATCTGCAAATCACTAAAGTCAATGGTTTCAAGATTCGAGCAGTTGGTAAACATATATTGCATGTCTAAATTGCTATAATTACCTTGAAATTCCCACTCACTAAAATCAATGGTCGTAAGCGCAGAACAATACGCAAACATATAACTCATATCATGCACAGAAGAAACATCCCAACCGGATAAATCTAATGAAGTCAAAGAACTGCAAGACCTGAACATTTCAACCATATCTTCAACATTGGACGTATCCCACTCTGAGACGCCCTCCAGATCGTTTATAAACCCGCATTGTTTAAACATGGCGCTCATATCCGTTACTCGAGAAGTATCAAGCAAGTTAAGACCTGTGATAGAAGACAACTGAAGCTCATCTTCCATTCCGCTACCGATGCAAGAAAACATATCCGATGAGTCTTCATTGAGTGTGATCTTATCCCCATCTTTACCCTTGAAAAGGACATAGACCGTATCATCTTTCTTAAACATACGAATGCGGCCCTTTTCATCCGCGTCTACATTTACAGCACTTTCATCGTCCCAATCATCTATAACACCACTATAATCATCATAATAACCGATAACAACCTCTGTATCAGTTTCTGAACCGGCAAGCGTTCTTAGTTTTTCATTAAAATCGGGTCCATTCATAAGATAAAACCCGCCCGCTTCAATGGTAAGGTCGATCTTGGCAACATTGCTGCTGACGACATATTTTGCCAATATAGCGCCGGCGCTGAGAACGAGCAAAAGGACTATGGTCAGCGCCACACAGCTATAAATATATTTACGTTTGTTTTCCGCTGTTTTCATCTGTTACTCCTCCTTATCGTTCTCAATCTATCTGCTCGGTAATAACTTTAAGCGTTATGCCTTCGATCTTACCATCTGTAAACTCTTTTCCTTCAACATCATCAAAGACCAAAGTATAGCTATAAGTTGCCGTTGTACTCGCTGCGAATTCAGGCATACCTGTATTATTATCACAGGAGAATGTAAAAGTTTTGCGATCGGTTGATGTAGGCTCAAACGATGCTGAACCATATTTTAGTTTCACAGAAACACATTCGGGAATTGCTACGCTGCTTTCAACGATAACCGAATATTTGAGCGATACCTCGGAATCATTGTTGCTTATCGTAAAATTGATTTTGGCATTGTTTTCCTCACCTTCGGTAACCTTGCACTCAATAGGAGTAACAGCAGCACCATCTTCGAAAGTAGGAGATGTCACAACATTCACCTTCGCCACCCTCGCCGAATCCGAGCCCGAGGCCTGGGAGGCGTAGCTGGCGAAGCTGATGGCGGAGAAGGCTATGGTGGCGATAAGGACATAGGTCAATATCGCGTTTATGGGGAATTTTTTCCTGCCCTCGTTTTCTTGCTTAAACAGTTTCATTTTCAGCTGTTCCTCCTTCTTTGGACTCCCTTTGCCCAACCATCGGTTTAAGCGCAAGTATCAGCCCTATTATCACAAGCCCCGCCACTCCTGTTGGGGTCTTCAAATATCCTACAAAAAGCCCCACCCACGGAACGATGCACACGACCCTGCCCACGATGTTTTCCATAGGTATCATGTACGGGTCTTCCACATTATTAAAATCGCCCTTGGTGATGCAGCCTGTATCGGATTTTTCCACCACTCTGTGCGTTACGCTGATATTTCCGCTGCGGTAGGTCACTATATCGCCGACATTATAATCGTCCTGCTTTTTAATGATGACCATGTCGTTCACCTTTATCGCAGGTTCCATTGACCCGGAGCCGATGACCGCCCACGAATACCCGAAAACGGTGGGCAGCGGATCACCCATAAAAGCTCTTGCGCCGATGACATACACATTGATCAAAAGCACCGCCAGAAAAAGGCAGATGCACAATTTCTTCAGCGCCAATAAAAAGCGGTGCAGACATTTTTTCAGGTTCATTTCCCGCACACTCAAATCAAATATCTTGCATGCCGATGCAGTAATGTACATAATATGTATTATGCGGCATATAAAACCATATACACATGCATGCTTTTATTTATTATATTACTTTAACAAACAAATTTCAATAGGCTGACAGCTTAGCAGATGAAATATCAGCAAAATTTTGAGATATAAGGGAAATTCAGGCTATAAACAGAATAAAAAACGCGAGTTTCAGCGGGCTTTAAGCACACTTGCGAGCCCGATTTATCACTCCCTCGTTTTCATGTATAGTTCACGCTATATTTATTGTGTAAACAGGTTCCAATATATGTATAACAGCGCCGCACTCCCGAACTGCTTATTGTTCTTGTAAATATCGGCTTTCTTTGGTATAATATTTTAACGGAAAGAGAGGATCGCGTTTATGGCAACTTACACCAAGGAACTGCAGCGCAACAAAAAAGCTTGGCATGATTATTATATCGAGGACACCTACGAGGCCGGAATAGAGCTTTTCGGCACCGAGGTCAAGTCCGTGCGCCTTGGCAGGCTGAATTTGAAGGACAGCTATATTATGATCGAGCGCGGTCAGGCATTCATATACGGTATGCACATTTCCCCCTACGATAAGGGTAATATTTTCAACAAGGATCCCATGCGTCCAAAGCGTCTTCTGCTCCACAAAAACGAGATAAGGAAGCTCAACGCCAACGTGATGCAGCAGGGGTATTCCATCGTGCCCTTGAAGGTGTACCTAAAGCAGGGGCTGGTGAAAGTGGAGATCGCTCTTGCCAAGGGCAAAAAGGCCTACGACAAGCGCGACGCGCAGGCTAAAAAGGATGCTCAAAGAGAGATCGAGCGCATGCTCAAGGGATAAAACAAATATAAAAAGGCTCGTGAGAAAACCTCATGAGCCTTGATTTTTATATGGGGAGATATGAGATCATCAGCCCGCCTACGATCAGGCTTGCAGCGTTTGCACAAAAGGCGTAAAGCACGCTTATCCCCTTGCGCTTTTCCCTGACCGCTATCGGGAAGGCGATCATTTCTATCAGGAAAACCAGCATTTCAAGCAGAACGAACGCTATGAAGTAATAGCCTAAGCCCGGGCCTGTGATCATTGCGTTAAGGAAGCCCTGAGTGATAAGGTTAATTATCAAAAACGCTGTCAGGCTGCGCTTTTCCCTGTACCCAAACAGGAAGAACACTATACCTTCTATAACAAGCGTCAAAAGCACCCTAAGCGCCACAAGCAAAGGCACTCTGTGCGGTCTTTGCCCGATCTCAAGCGCTCTTTCTTCGATATTCAGGGTAAAGAGCGAGTTGTATTTCCTGCCTTCAAGGTCGGGGACGGGGATTTCAAAAGAATCTTCGTCATAGCTGATTTTGAGCTTTGCGCTGTGAAGAGAATCCTCTATATCCCATTTGAGATGGTAAAAAAGCCGGTAATAGCTTTCCCACGCCCTGTCCTGCTTTGAAAGCGCAGTCTCTTCGCCGCCGCTTTCAACAACATATATTTCAAGACCCTTGGGCGGATTTGAAACGATAACGGTAAAACACGGCGGCTCGGCGGAATTTGCAAAAGCCGAAGCGCACGCAGTCACGATCATAAAAACGGTCAAAACAAAGGCTGTCCATTTGGTTTTGGTCAAATATCCGTCCCTCCTTTGAGTTCGCTCTCTTCAAGCGCCCTGATATGGGGGCTCCTTCTGAAATAAAGGCATACCGCAACGCCCAGAAACGCTATAAAGAAAAAGAAAAGTGCCGCCCCGCTGCCCTTGCCCGAGCCAAAAAGCCTTATAAACAGGCTATTTATGCTCCTTTGAGCCATGAACGGCTCAAAAACATTGTCTACCAGAAAACCTCCCAGGAAATATCCCAAGGGTATGGTGAAGAACTGCAGCGAATTCCTGCATGCATACACCCTGCCCTGTATCTCCTTTGGGATATTCAGGCGCATCACGGCGCCAAGATTAGCGTTCATAATGGGTATAAGGAACCAGCCCAAGAAGCCGCCTATGCACCATACGGGCAGGCTCCTGCCCAAAGCGAGCAGGAAGTTTTCCGTGCTCATAGAGATAAGCAGAGTGTTACATACCATTTTGACCCTGCTCTTTGGCGCTTTCATAACCGAAGCGGCGATCCCTCCCAAAAGGCTGCCAACGCCGATCACGGTGTTCACAACGCCCATGGCAAACTCGCTGCCGCCCTGCCTTGAAATCATCATCGCCGGGAATGCGGCGTTGTACATGGAGGCAACAAGGTTTATCGCAGCCAAAAACAGTATGAGGTCGAAAATCCCTCTGTTTTTTCTGAGCCAAGCTATGCCTTCTTTGGCCGCGGTGAATACATGAGTTTTGCTTTCCTCGCGTTTTTCTTCATCGGGGATCTTTATAAAGAAAAGAAGCACGGTAAAAGCAGCAAGGAAGGTCACGATATCAAATACGATGACCGCGTCGATGCCCAAAAGACCCATTATCGCCGTAGCCAATATGGGAGTGAGTATGCTGTTTACGGAATTTGAAAGCGCTTTAAGACCGCCGGCCCGCTGATAGTTTTCTTTCGGCAAAACGAGCGTCGTCGCGACCTCGCTTGCAGGCTGCTGAACGGTGTTCATAAGCCCGTTTACCGCGTTTATGGCATACAGATGCCATATTACAAGCCTGCCTGTTTTAAGCAGAAACAGCACGGTGAAAGTCGTAAGCGCTGCCATAAGATCGCAAAACAGCATTGTGCGCTTTTTGTTCCATCTGTCGGAAAGAGCGCCCGCAAATATGCTCAAAAGAACATAGGGCGCATATGAACATACCATCAAAAGCGCGGTTATAAGCGCCGAGCCTTCCTGAGTATACGACCAGATCACAAGCGCATAGCTTGTCATGGCACTTCCCAGCGCAGAAAACGCCTGAGTGGACCAAAGCAGCAAAAACTGCTTCATATTTTTTATTTCATCAATATATTTTTTCATTTGACTTTGCTCCTGTAATTTTTTATTACGCAAAGCCATCGGGATCATTTTCGCTCCGTGCGTCTATCCCATGACCCTGCACGGAGCTGCATCTGCGCAAATAATAAACATATATGTCCTCCTTGTTTTTATAACGATTTTGGCAAATTTTAGGTTTCACACAAACATATTTTAACATAAATACGCATATTGTCAAAGAGACGAGTCTCATTATATTCTAATTTCACAGGTATTCACATTTTTGTTTTCCTGTGATATAATAATAATGCGTTCATGGGGGCGTTTCCGGATTCGACGGGGATGCGAGAGGCCCGGCAAGCGAGCCATAGCCCCGAGCTATGTAAAAATCGGGAATTAAAAATTAACTGACAACTCTAACGTTGCTCTCGCGGCTTAATGCCGTGACGTCGACCTGGAGCCACCCGTAGCTCCAGCAATCGGCGCTGCGATACGGGGAACGAACCGGCCAAAGCTTTGCGGCCGACCGGATTTATGAAGCTACCAAACCCGGAATCCTGCTTGTGGGAGTCCGGCAGAGGGAATGTAAAAACATAAGCTGCGCTCGGAGAAAGCCCCGCTGATCCTTCTTCGGACAGGGGTTCGACTCCCCTCGCCTCCACCAAAAATCGACAAGTTTCGACCGAGACTTGTCGATTTTACTTTTTCACTATTAACTCTTCACTTTTCACTCTTCTCTTTCGAAACTTGTCGATTAGGTAATAAGTAATAGTGAATAGTGAAGAAGTAAAGGTATCCGCTTCCGGATGATTTGAATTTTTTCAAGAATTCGAATTCATACGCAAAACTACTGAAAATATCTTTTTCGCAGCCCATAGACAAAAAACCGACTTGTTTCGACAAGTCGGTTTTTCAATTAAACCCATCCATGCGGGTGGGTGGATTTGACTTAAGGCGTAAGCCCAAGATTACATCAGCGTCAGCTGATTTCATCCTTGCTGCAGCAAGGATTTCATTTTCTGTAAGAGTTCGAATTTGTAATTTGAGCGAACCATCAAGGATGTTTAAGTTGGCTCTGAAAGATATTGGGAGCTTAGCATCTATAACAATGGGATCTGTTTTACATTTTTATGGGCTTTGTTTATAATGATAATTCATCAATTTCCGGGAGCAGCTCCATGCTCATAACTTTTTCCAACAGTCTTTTACTGAGATACTCTTTGCTTACAAAATGTTCTGTATCTTTTATACCCTGCTCAAAATGCTCACACACTTTTCTGTCAGGGCGTTTTGTTTTGGGTGCTGCATAGGTGCAGTGTCCGCAATACACCTGAATCAACCGGCCATCACACAAAGCATAATGCTGCATAAAATGCTGACAGGATTTACAATAAACTTCATTCATGTTTTTCACCTCAATCCAATTATAGAGTTTATAACTCTAAATGTCAATAGCGAAATAAACTCTATGCTATGCTTAAAACGAGGTGATCGTATGAACTATGCAGAGCGCATTCGTATATTGCGTGTAGATAATGATAAAACGCAAGCCGAAATAGCCAAATTGCTGAATGTTGGTCAACGAACGTACTGCGACTATGAACTGGGAAAAACAAGAATTCCTGTGGACAGTTTGATCATACTCGCGAAGTTATACAATGTAAATATGGATTATATCTGCGGTTTAAGCGATATTCGCATTCCATTTCCGCGCATATAATTTGGGGGAACTCCATCGACAGTGCTGTGTTAAAACACATCAAGATAATCCGACTTTTTACCAATCGGTGATGGGTTCGGATTTATTGTTTAGCAAGCGCATCGGCAACTGATAAATTTTATACCAATTACAACATCGCCACCAAAGCAAAATGAGATCAAAGCGCCTTGATTCACTCTTTACAAAAACCACCGAGCCCTAAATTGAATCGGGCTTGGTGGTTATATTTTATACTATTTTTTGACTTCCACTGTTACATTTTGAATTATTCACTTAATATTTACCCACTCCATGGGAGTTTGCTGTGCTTTTATGGCGCAGGCGCGGATGGTCATTATGGCTATGGTTTCTTCATGGGGGACGATGTTTTGGGGATCATCGAAGAAAGCTGCAAGGTTCTTTATAAAGCCGCCGAAATAGTCCGACTCTACGTTTATAAGTTTGGCGCCGTCCTTTGATGTGATGTTCATCATAAACGGGCTGCCCTTGATAAATCCGTTCATGGAAGCGGTCCTGCCGCAGCCGTAATCGATGATGACCTTATAGTAATCATTCCCCGGGATATACATCACGCGCTTTGCGTCCTTACCCATAAGCATAACGATGGGTTCAAGCTGATGTATTGAGTAGGTCTCAAGCCCGTTGGGGCCCCACGAGGATATCGAATCCACCTCTTTGATACCCTTATACTCGCTTGCATACCTCAGCGCCGAGGTGGAATAGCAAGGCGTTGAGTGTTCTTGCGCAACAGCAAATATCCGCTTTGCGGCATCCCCGTCCGGGGCGAAGGTCTTATCGATATAGGTGGGCTTGCCCGACATGAGCGGTATGCGGCAGAGCTGTTCGTGCATCTCGCAGTTATCGGGTGAAAGCACGATCAGCGCATCCGAGTTATTTACTACCTCTTCAATGCTCAAAGCCCGCCTTATTCCCATATCCCTGCACCATTCATCGGTGGTTCTGCCGCCGATGGGGCTGTCTATCATGGCATAGGCAAGGTTCACTTTCATCCTGCCGCCCGATATTTCGGAAAGCATTTTGGGGTAATTGTTCGCATGCCACTCATCAAGATAATAATCAATAAATCCGATATTCATATTATTCCTTAATCAAGTACGATCTCTCTGTGAGCATCGGAGGAATCGTAAATGGCCTGCATCATCTTTGCGGTGATGATAACGGTATCGATATGAGAGGGCAGCTTTTCGCGGGTCTTGATTGAGCGTACGAAAGCGTCGATCTCGTTCTGGAAATGATCTCTGGTCTTTACCTCGGGCGTATATTCGACCAATGCGCCATACTCCTGCAGGAACACTTTGAAAGTGGAACCGTAGGAAAGCCTGATGCCGCCCTTATCGCCCATAAAGTCGATATAGGTTTCGGATACGCCGATATTCTGAGCCCATGCGCCGTTGAAGGTAATAACGGGGCCATCTGTCCTGATCATGCCGGTCACCGAATCGTCTACATCATAGGTGCCGTTCAAATCCTTTGTATCCTCTGCCCACATGGAGCGGTATACATAGTTTTCCATATCCTTGCCAAGCTTGCAGAAGGCTTCGCCGGTTACGGTCAAAGGCTTGGGATCGCCGCAGCAATACATGACTATATCAAGATAATGCACACCCCAGTCGATAAGCGCGCCGCCGCCGGCTATTGCCTTGGTGGTGAATGCGCCGCCAAGACCGGGGATGGAGCGATGCGCTCTGAAGCTTACATAAACATGATGGATATCGCCAAGCTTGCCGCTGTCGATATAGCGCTTGATGGCGTTTACATTATCGTTGAAGCGGTTTACAACGCCGATGTTCAGTATCTTGCCTGTCTCATGCTGGACCTTCTGCATTTCAAGAGCCTCGGCGTAAGTCCTTGCAGCGGGCTTTTCGGAAAGAACATCCTTGCCTGCGCGCATGGCGTCGATAGCGATGGTGGGATGCATGTTGTTGGGAGTGCAGACAGAAACAGCGGTGACCTCGGGATCTTTAAGCACTTCCTTATAATCCTTAACCGCAATGCCGCAGCCGTATTTTTCAACGCAAGCCTCAGCCTTTTCAAGGATGATGTCGCAGAAATACTTGATCTCGACCTCGGGATTATTGAGATAAGAAGGGATATGCGCGGAATTGGCAATAGTACCGCAGCCTATAACTGCTACTTTCATTTTAGTTTCCTCCTATTTGTTTTGCTTATATTATTTCAAGTCCGTTTACATCGGGGAGCTTGGGATATACATCAGAAAGGTTATCGGAATACCAATATGCGACAGAAGAGATGTCGTCCATTAGCGGCAGATATCTGCCCTCGCTGCGCCAGCCCAGCGCCTGAATGGTAACTTTCAGATTTTCTTTGAAATATATTGGGTCTGTGATGTGCCAGCGGTAGAGATTGAAATACCTCTGCGCCTGATAAAGCTCGTCTGTGCGCCCGACCTTGTACATCCCCGAATACGGCGTAGTGAACTCGGTATATTTTCCGTTCACGTCAAAGTTATACGCACCGCAGAAATAATCCTCTGTGCCCGTGCCGCAGATGCTGGGGAATTTACCGTCACCGTCTATGAAGAATTTTATTTCGCCTTCGCCCCACCAGCCGTTGGATTTAACGCCCCAGTTCATATATGTGCCCACATACTGCCCGCAGCCGGTTATGTTATCCAAAATCGTATAGTTTTCCATATACGGAAGCGGATTTACCCTTCTGAACTGCGCATGGAAATAAAGGCTTTCTTTGGGTATCTCCTTTTCCTCGCAGTCTATCTGATAATAGATATTGCAGGCCTTTGGGCCTATGTTTTCTATTTCGAACCTGAAGCCTTTGAAATAGGGCATCTCAAAATAGCAGTTTAATCCGCGCCTTGGGTTTACGCATATGGCAAGCGATGAAAGCTGGCGGTATTCACTGTAATCCGCGTTGGCAAAAAAATCGGAAAGCGGCGCTTCAACAGCCGGGGTTTCGCATCCATCAAAATAAATGCGCAGGATGAGCAGCCTGCCGCGCTGCGCGCTGTCGGTTATCCAGAAATGCTTTACAGCGCCCTGTCCTTTTATATCGGCGAGCACAGCCTTCTCGCCCGCGGGCAAAACGATATACGGGTTTACCTTCCATCCCTGTCCAAGCTCTCTAGCGGCATAGGAAGCGCTTCCGCTTTCAGCCATACCGCCCCTGCCCTTTTCGCCTGTCAGATTCTCGGGAGACACGGAAAACGTGCGTATGTTTTTCTTTAGGGTGATATCGGTCAGCATTTCGGCTCTCCTCTCATCCTGATTTTGTTTTGCTTTGTTTACATTTATTATACAACCGAAAACAGCTGTTTTCAATACAAAACCTATCTTTTTGCAAGCTGCCAGAAAGCCACAGCGCTTGCGGCGGCAACATTCAAAGAATCAACTCCGTGCCCCATAGGGATCTTAACGGTATAATCGCAGGCAGCTATGGTGGAGTCTGCCAGCCCGTCGCCCTCGGTGCCAAGGATAACGGCGAGCTTTTCCTCGCCAAGCAATATTTCATCGTCTATGCTCACGCAGTTTCCGTCAAGCGCCATTGCAGCAGTCTTAAAGCCAAGCTCATGCAGCTCTTTTATGCCGTTTTCAGGCCAATCGGAGGCTTTATTGCCTATCCTTGCCCACGGGATCTGAAAGACCGTGCCCATGGAGACCCTGACCGCCCTTCTGTGCAGAACATCGCAGCAGGTGGGGCTTATAAGCACGCCGTCCATATTGAGCGCCGCGGCGCTTCTTATAATCGCGCCAACGTTTGTGGGATCGACTATGCCTTCAAGCACCGCTATACGCTTTGCGCCCTTGCATACCTCCGATACGCTCTTTGCTTTCGGGCGCCGCATTGCGCAGAGGATGCCGCGCGTGAGCCTGTAGCCGGTGAGCTGTTCAAGCACATCGTTTTTTGCGGTATACAAAGGAATATCGCCGCATTTTTCAATTATTTTAGCGTTTGACTTAAGCTGTTTTTCTTCCATAAGAAGCGATACCGGCAAAACACCGCTTTCAAGAGCGTGTTCTATCGCCTTTGCGCTTTCACACACAAACAGCCCGCCGTCATGTCTCATAAGCTGCGCATGAGTCAGATGCGCATAAACATCAAGCTCCTTTGCATTTATATCCTTTATTTCAATAATATTTGCCATAAACACACCTGCTCCCATGATTTTTCCGATCGGCATATCCGCTTTAATATGAGTAAATTATAATAATCTTATTTTTCAAGTATAGTGTATTGATAAAATAACTGTCAAGCAATACGATTGAAGCAGTTTATCAAAACTTCTTTCGCCCATTCCGATTTCGCTGACCTCATTTTTATCGGAAAATAAGCTTTTTTCGCCTTGCTTTTGTATTGTGGCTCTGATATAATTATTTTTTGGATGCGTGTGAAACTTTTTTGTTTTATGTGCGTCTATATATACCGAGAGGCAAAAACAAATGCGCTCTGCAGCTTACATTACAAATAATACCAAAGGAGTATATTGATGAAAAAACTTATTTCCGTTTTGCTCGTACTTTGCATGATGTTCTCCCTTACCGCTTGCTCTGACAGCAACAATACAGCGACCGAGAACACCGACAACATCGTAATCACTCAGCCCACCCTCGATCCTTCAGAGGATATTAACGTTCCCGCTGCCGATCCCGGCGAACAGCCCGAAGAGCTGCCCACCCCCGAGGTAGACGAAGAGGGCGAAACCGTTGGTGCCGAAACTCCCGAAGAGCCCGAGGAAAGCACTCAGCCTGAGGAAAACGAGCCTTCCGCTGACCCCAACGCTTCTACCGCAGGCGATATGCTCTTCAGCAAGTTTGTTGAGATCGCTGCCGATTCTTCCCTCTCCGCTCAGGAGATCGCAGACAAGCTCATGGCTGACGAAATGATCCCCTTTGGTCCCATGGTAATGCCCATTGAGCCCGGTCCCCAGATGGGTCTTGGCGAAGCTTCTCTGGGTGGCTTCTACGAAGGCGTTATGTTTGGCCCCATGATCGGTTCCATTCCCTTTGTCGGCTATATTTTCTCTCTTGATGACGGCGTAAGCGTTGATGATTTCCTGAACGTCATTAGGGACAACTACGATCTGCGCTGGAACATCTGCACCGAAGCAGAGCAGATGGTTTGCGGCTCTTACGAAAACAAGGTCTTCTTCGTAATGTGCCCCAGGAGCCTTGCAGAATAAAAAGCATTCATAAACTTTGGGCACGGTCAAGCCGTGCCCGTCTTTTTATCCACACACAGAAAGGGTGCTCTGCTTGCTCTTTTCAAGCATACCGTTTTTATTCTATTTCCTGCCGATAGTGCTGATACTGTATTTTGCGGTGCCGAAAGTTTTCAAAAACTCGGTGCTGCTTTTGTCGAGCCTTTTTTTCTATGCATGGGGCGAGCCGAAATACGTTGTGCTCATGGTGCTTTCCATATTGATGGGCTATGCTTTCGGTCTCCTTATCGAAAAATTCCGCGGCAAAGCGCTTTCAAAGGTATTTGTCACGCTTTCGGTAGTATTTTCCCTTGCGATACTCGGCTATTTTAAGTATGCCGATTTCTTTATCGACAATTTTGCCGGCCTTACAGGGCTTTCCATTCCTCTGCTCAACATCGCGCTGCCCATAGGCATATCGTTTTACACCTTCCAGATACTCTCCTACACAGTCGATGTGTATAGAGGAGACGTAGCCGCACAGAAAAACCCTATCACCCTTGGCGCATATATAGCAATGTTCCCCCAGCTGATTGCGGGTCCCATCGTTCGCTACCGTGATGTTGAGATACAGCTCAACACCCGAACGCATTCCATCCAAAAGGCCGCAAGCGGCATAAAGCGTTTTACGATCGGTCTTTGTAAAAAGATACTCATCGCAAACCTTCTGGGCGAGATAACCGCGGTTTTCCTTGCATCCGCCGACCTTTCGGTGCTGTTTTACTGGCTCAACGCCGTCGCCTTCTCGCTTCAGATATACTTTGATTTTTCAGGCTATTCCGATATGGCGATAGGCCTTGGCAGGATATTCGGCTTTGAATTTTTGGAAAACTTCAATTATCCCTATATCTCAAAGAGCATCACTGAGTTCTGGCGCAGATGGCATATGTCGCTGGGTCAGTGGTTCAGGGATTATGTCTATATCCCCATGGGCGGCAACCGCGTAAGCAAAGCAAGGCATTTCATTAATATTTTAGTTGTGTGGATGCTCACAGGCTTCTGGCACGGCGCGAGCTGGAATTTTGTGCTCTGGGGTCTGTACTTTGCCCTGCTGCTCATGCTGGAAAAGTATCTGCTTTTGGATAAGCTCAAAAAAAGCAAAGTTTTATCAAGAATATACGTGCTCCTTTTCGTGCTGATAAGCTTCGTTATCTTTGATTCCCCCACCCTTCCCGATATCGGAAAAAGGCTTTTGGCCATGTTCGGCTTTAGTTCAATACCCCTTGTATCCAAGGAAGCATTGTATTATCTTGGTTCCTATGCCTTTGTGCTCATTTTGGCTGTCATCGGCGCAACTCCCCTGCCCAAAATGCTTTATGCAAAGCTTAGTAAAAACAAGGCTTTTGCAAAGATCACTGTCATTATGGAGCCGGTTTTGCTCGCCGTGATGCTCATAGTCGTAACAGCGTTCCTTGTGGACGGTTCCTTTAACCCGTTCCTTTATTTCAGATTCTAAGGAGGCAGAAGCATGAACGAAAAAACAAAAAATCTGTTTACCGTCTGCCTTTTGGGCGCGCTGCTTTTATCGATCGCCCTTTTTTGCTGGCTGAAGCCACAGGACGATTTTTCCGATTCCGAGCGCAGAGTTCTTGCCCAATTCCCCCAAATCAAGTGGGAAAAGGTACTTTCCGCCAAATGGATGAGCGAGTTTGAAACATATGCGCTTGATCAGTTCCCCCTGCGCGATGATTTCAGGGCGCTCAAGTCCGCCGCGTCGCTCTATGTATTGAACCAGAAGGATACGCATGATATATTCATGGCAGACGGTCATATTTCAAAGCTGGAATACCCAATGAAAGAGGATATGCTGACCTACTCCGCAGATCTTTTTAATAGTATTTACGATAAATACCTGAAAGACAGCGGATCAAACGTGTATTTTTCCATAATCCCCGATAAAAACGCTTATCTTGCCAAAGAAAACGGCTATCTTTCAATGGACTATAAAAAAGCAATAGAGTTTATGAAAGAGCGAACCCGGTTCATGGAGTTCATCGACATAAGCGATATGCTCTCAGCAGACGATTTCTATTACACCGATACCCACTGGAGACAGGAGAAGATCACACATATCGCCAGCTTCATCGCCGGGAATATGGGCGTTGAGCTAAAAGACGAATATACTCAAAACGTACTTGATATCCCTTTCTACGGCGTGTACTGCGGTCAGCTTGCCCTGCCCCAAAAGCCCGATACGATCATATACCTCACAAACGATACCATAGATGACCTTATCGTCACAAGCTACAGCACCGGCAAACCCGTTCCCCAGAGCCTTTACAACATGGAAAAGGCTGGGGGCAAGGACGCTTATGAGATGTTCCTCTCCGGCGCAGAGGCGATAGTCACCATCGAAAACCCCAATGCAAGCACGGATAAGGAGCTCATTTTGTTCCGTGATTCCTTCGGCGGCAGCATCGCCCCGCTTTTTGGCGAAGGCTACAAAAAGATCACCGTGGTGGATGTGCGCTATGTCCGCTCCCAAGTGCTCGATCAATTCATTGAGTTTAACGGACAGGACGTGCTTTTCCTTTACAGCACAGTGCTTTTGAACAACTCATTGGCTATGAAATAAAATTTCAGGAAGGTGGTAATAATAATGAGACCTGTCATCGGAGTAACCGCTCTTATAGATTATCAGAAGGAAAGCTACTGGATGCTTCCCGGCTATTTTAAGGGGCTTGAAATGCAGGGCGCGCTGCCCATAATGCTGCCGCTTATCGGCGACAGGCATGATGTTGCGCACCTTTTGACCAAGGTGGACGCCGTGTTGTTCACGGGCGGTCAGGATGTCGGGCCTTTTATGTACGGCGAGGATGAATCCGAACAGCTTGGCGAGACCTCGCTTGAGCGCGACACCTTGGAAACCATACTTCTGCAGGAGGCGCTCGAGCGCGATATGCCCATCCTCGGCATCTGCAGGGGCATACAGCTCATGAACGCAGCCCTCGGCGGCACGCTTTATCAGGACATACCCACCCAACTGCCCTCCGATATCGTGCACGATCAGAAAGCGCCCTATGACGCTCCAAGCCACAGCGTAAAAATCGTAAACGGTACGCTTTTGCATGATATTATCGGGAAAGACGAGATCATGGTAAACAGCCTGCATCATCAGGGCGTAAAGAGATTGTCCCCTCACATGGAAAAGATGGCAGTTGCCCCCGACGGACTTATCGAAGCCGCAAATATAAAAGGCCAGAAATTCGCCCTCTCAGTCCAGTGGCACCCCGAATTCTCCTATAAAACCGATAACGATGCAAAAAAGATATTCAAAGCATTTGTAAACTGCATATAAACCGGAGCATCGCTCCGGTTTGTTTTGTATAAGCAGCAATCCATATCAAGCGTGCTTTCAGCGTTTGTGATAAGATACCTTCAGAACAGTTCAAGAGGTAATGATCATGCATGAGTTTCTGAAAAGTTTTCAGTCCTTAATAGATGATATTGACAAATCAATACTCAAATCAGATGATATCGATCTGACTCTTGCCGATACCGCGAGTCGCTTCGGATACTCGTCATATCACTTTTCCAGGAAGTTCAAAGAGATATCCGGGATGCACTTTCGGGATTATGTGCGCTATCGCAGGCTTGCTTTTGCGTTCAAGGAAGTGCGCGACACCAAAAGGGAGCTTATCGATATAGCTTATGAGGTTGGATATTCATCTCACGAAGCCTTTTCGCGGGCGTTTAAGAGAGCTTACGGGAAAACACCAAGCGAATACCGCTTAAATCCCACTCCGATCAGGCTCAGGACTATCATCAGGCCTTTTGATTGTTACTTGCTTCAATACGGAGGTTTTCAAATGGACAGCAAAGACAGATGCGTGAAAACATATTTTGTTACAATACCAAAGCATAAATTCCTGCACATCAAAAACCGCAGCAGTATCGGATACTGGGATTTCTGGCAGAAAATGAGCGAGATCCCCGGCTGCGACTGCGAAACGATATGCGGAGTACTGGAAAGCATAAAGGGCAAACTTGACGATCGGGGAGGCAGCGACAACAACAGCGGCGCAGGTCAGCTGATGGCGTTTATAAACGATCCCGCAGGCAGAATTTGCTCTTGGGGCATCCCGCTTTCGGAAAGCTACGGCGTGCGCCTGCCTGAAAATTACTCGGGCGAAATCCCCATGCACATGCAGATAATGGATGTTCCCAAGGGTGACTACATCGTATTTGAGCACGGTCCTTTTGATTTTGAGACCGAAAACGCCGCAGTTGAAGCAGCTATAGAAAAAGCCATGCGTGAGTTTGATTATTCAAAGACCGATTATGAGCTTGATACAACCGAAGGCAGAGTTTTCTATTTCTTCCACGATCAGGAAAGATACTGGAAATATGTAAGACCTGTAAAAAGAAAAGCGGCAGCAAATCATAATTAATCAGAAAAAGGGCGGCAAGGATCACTTGCTGCCCTGTGCTGTTTATTGAGTTGTCTATAAATCTCAGATTTTCTTTTTTGCCGATTTTCTTTGCCTGTTTATCTTTGCGATGTTCTTGTTCCGCTGCTGCTTCTGCCTTAAAAACGCTTCCTTATCGTCGGAATATTTTGCCTCGCTTTTCAGGTTATTATAGCTTTCCCAGCGCTCTTGAGAAAGCTTTCCCTCTGCGATGGCGGCCTTAATTGCGCATCCGGGTTCGCTTTGATGTTTGCAGTCGCTGAACCTGCACTTGCCCAAAAACACTTCCACATCATCAAAGGCTTCGCCGATACCCTGAGAAACATCCCACATGCCAAGCTCGCGCATGCCGGGCGTATCAATGATCATCGACCCGTTTTTCAGCATCACAAGCTGGCGGTGAGTGGTCGTATGCCTGCCTTTGTCGTCATCTTCGCGTATACCGTTTACGGTCATGATTTCTTCGCCCGCAAGCGCATTTACAAGGCTTGATTTGCCCACGCCGGATGACCCCAGAAAAACGATCGTCTTCCCCGGCTGCATATAGGCTGAGAGTTCATCCAGACCTGTTCCCGTTTTTGAGCTTACCGCATATACCGGCACTCCCAAAGCGATTTTCTCAACATCTGAAACATACTGACCAACGTCGTCGATAAGATCGGCTTTGGTAAGTATCACTATCGGCGAAGCCCCGGACTGCCATGCCAAAGTTAAATATCTTTCAAGGCGCCTCAAATTAAAATCCTGATTGAGCGACTGCATGATGAACACATGATCAAAATTTGCAGCTACCGCCTGCTCACCTTGTCCGGGAGTGGGGTCACGCCTTGAAAACAAGGTTTTTCTGGGCAAAGTGGCGATGATAAGACTGTCGCCTGATGGATTATGGTTTATCAGCACAAAATCGCCCGTTGTCGGGAAACTTTCGCATCCGAAAAAATATTCTTTGGTTTTAAGCCTTGCGGATACTGTGCCTGCTTCGCAGACAAGTTCGTATCTTTCTTTATGAACCGCTGTCACTCTTGCCGGAATGCCGTTTGCCTCTTTGGGCATCATATCCGGCATAAAGCCGTATTTTAATATATCCAATGTTGTTTTCCTCCGTATTTATATTTCCGAGTTTATTTAAGAATTCAAAATTTTTCATAATAACATCTCCTTTCCCGTAATCGGCGTAAAATACGGGCGCAAAAATACCGCAGAAAGCAACCCTTATCGGCTGCTCTCTGCGGCTTGATTTAAGCATAAAAATAACACACCTTTAAGTGTGCTGCAGCAAAAAGCTATAGAATTCACGAAAGGTTACTTAAAACGGCACAGCAACAAAAGGGTCTGTATCCCTTTTTCAAACCTTGCACCGCATATTCAGTTTTACGGCTCGATTACCTCATAAAATACAGTCATCGTTTTTTCTCCTTTCTCGATCTGCTTCAACAGATTTATTTGTGCATATTATAGCATCTTCGCCGCCGCATTTCAATAGACCTTTGAAAAACAGTCATAAATAGAAAAAAGCCGCACCTTTCGATGCGGCGAAGCTTTATCAAAGCACTATATCCCCCACCCTGTAGCCGTAGGGAAGCTCTTCTTCTTCAAGGAATTTGAACTCCTCATCCTGAAGCACGGGAAGGAAATATTCATACGGGATCCTTGTGAATTCGCAGTTATAGCTGCTCTGTCCGAACCAACCGCCTTCCTTTGCCTTCATATTGAGGTCGCGGGCGAATTTGGTATGGTTGGAGCAATCGTGCACGGCGATATTCCAATTCTCATCGTCTGCCGTTTTCATGAACTTCTGGGTAAGCTCTCTGCTCCAGATGGGCGAAATATACCCATGGCGGCAGATGTACATATTCTCGCCCCAATAATTTTCAATATTGTTGGCGTTCAGGTGCAGCTCGGCGCAGTTGATGAAATCAACACCGGTTGAGAGTATCGCAGCCTTCTTTTCCATGAAGCTCTCGAAAAATTCTGGGGTCATGGGGGTTTCGATGCCGACATACTTAAAATACTTCTTGGCTAACCCGATATTTTCGATAACCTTATCCGCGCAGTTGGAAGCGCCGAGGTTGAACCTTAATTCATCAAGACCGGATTCAGCCAGCGCTTTGAGGTTTTCCTCGGTTGCCAGAGTGCCGTTGGTATAAAGATGCTGATGCACGCCGGCTTTATTGAATTTTCCTATGATGCCGTAATACTTTTCGATCTCCATGAAGGGCTCAAGGTATACATAGGAAACGCCCGAGGGCTTATTGTATATCGAAAGCAGCAGCTCTATATCCCTTTCCCTAAACTTTGTGCCGCCGATCTCCCACATGCCCTCACCGATTGGAGGCTGGTTATCCATTTCGCCGAAATCATAGCAGAATTTGCACTTGAGGTTGCATTTGTTGGTCTTTCTGATAGCGGTAAGCCCGTTTCCCGTAAGGCAGGAACGGCAGCCGCGGGAGAACTTATCGTCGGGACCGACATAATACGTTCTGCCGCCGATCGTTTTAAGCCCTTTTATTTCGCTTTGGAGCTTTTCTATCCTTTTATCGACCGCATCCTCTATCTGGGCAAGCGCGGCAAGAACGATCTCCTGCTGATGGGTCATGAGCTCTTCATCCTCGGGGAGCTGAGAGAAGAAGCTGAACCACAAAAGCGCGTCCTTCTTGGAAATCTTCATTATATTCATCCTCTCATATATGCAAAAGGGCAGCCGCAAAACACGGCCGCCCAAAAACGATCAGATTATCTGTTCAGGATCAGCTTGGTCAGCTCAACGGGGTCAACGATGGCGCCGTCCTTGTAAACGCGCATGTTGCCGGAAGCGATCTCGTCGATGAGGATAACTTCGTCGTTGTTGTAGCCGAACTCGAACTTGATGTCCCAAAGATCAAGGCCGATGGTCTTGAGATCGTCAGCAACGATCTTGGTGATCTTCAAGGTCTGCTCCTTCATAGATTCGAACATTGCGGGGCTCATTACGCCAAGAGCTGCAAGGCCTTCGCCGGTGACCAGCGGATCGCCCTTCTCGTCGTTCTTGAAGGTGCACTCTACATAGCCGCCCTCAAGAGGAGTGCCGTCCTTGATATACTCGCCGTATCTGCGAACGAAGCTGCCGGTTGCGACCAGACGGCAGATAACTTCCAGACCGTGACCGAATACCTTGCCGGGAAGAACTTCCATGGTAGCGTCATCAACATTTGCGGAAACGTAATGGGTCTTGATGCCGGCGTTCTTGAGCAGCTCAAAATAGTAAACGGAAGTCTGAAGGTTCGCCTTGCCGATACCCTCGATGGTGAGGCCGACGCTGTTTTCGCCGGGATCGAACACGCCGTCCTTGCCGGTGCAGTCGTCCTTGAACTTCAGCATAACGTTGCCGTTGTCAAGGCTGTAAACATCCTTGGTCTTGCCTTCATAGATCTTTTTCATTAGACGATGCTCCTTTTAAAGCTTTAGGTTTTCGACGGCGGCTTTTGGCGTCCGTCCTCTTTTTTCATTTTATAGTATACCATATAATCAAAAAAACTCAATAAGCTCTTTAACGCCCATAAGCTATATTTATAGTAGAATACGCGTTGACATACAAGGGTTCTTGTGCTATGTTTGTGTAAATAACGGAAAACCGAATCACAGGGAGGACTATTATGGAACAGAATCGTTTCCCACGCACAACTGTTGCCGGTATATCCCTTTCAAGAATGATAATAGGAACCAACTGGCTGCTCGGCTGGAGCCATACCTCGCCTTCCGCAGATCAGCAGATCAAGAGAAAGTATTCCGAAGGCGCTGCCGCCGTGCCCATGCTCAAAACCTTCCTTGACAGGGGCGTTGATACCATAATGGGCATGCTCCAGCAGGAAAAGGTCATGCGCGATGCAGTAAATGCCGCTCAGGACGCGACCGGCAAAAAGCTTATCGTTATAGATACCCCTATACTCAATGTGGACGATAACGAAAGCGCAAGGCGCGAGGCAATGGCTACCATCAAGCGCAGCAAGGACGCTGGCGCGACCTTCTGCTTCCTGCACCATTCCAGCGCCGAACAGCTTGTAAACAAAAACAAGCACGAGATCACAAGGCTTTCAGATTACACCGATATGATAAGGCAGGAAGGGCTCATTCCCGGTCTTTCCGCGCATATGCCCGAGCTGGTGCTTTATTCCGACGAGCAGGGCTATGACGTTGAGACCTATATCCAGCTTTACAACTGCATGGGCTTCCTTATGCAGGTAGAAGCAGAGACCGTCTGCCAGATAATCCACAACGCCAAAAAGCCCGTTATGACCATAAAGCCCATGGCCGCGGGCAGAGTATCGCCCTTTGTTGGGTTGAACTTTGTCTGGAATACGATAAGGGACTGCGATATGGTCACGGTCGGCTGCTTCGACGCCCTTGAAGCAGAGGAAGATATCGAGATATCTCTTGCTGCGATAGAGCGCAGGCTGCCCAATATCGGCAAGCGCTCAAGCCCGAATGTCAAGCAGGACGCTTTCGGCGGCGGGGTAAAATAATATGTATCTGTCAGTTTGCTTAAATTCCGTATTCAGGGGAGTACCCTTATCCGAAGCTGTTGAAAGGGCGTATTTTGCGGGTTTTGGCTTTTGTGAATTCTGGGGCTGGTGGGATCAGGATATCGATTCCATCGCTTCCGCAAAAGAGAAAACCGGCATGCAGATTTCTGCCATGTGCACCAAAATGGTGCCTTTGACCGATAAAAACCTCAGGAGCGAATATATAAACGGTCTGAAAGAAAGCATCGAGATCGCCAAACGCCTTGGGATAAACTCGCTCATATCTCAGGTCGGCGCAGACCAAAAGGGGCTTTCAAGGGAAGTTCAGCACGCCTCGATAGTCGAAGGGCTGAAACAATGCCTGCCCTTACTTGAAGAGAGCGGGATAACTCTTTTGATCGAGCCTTTGAATGATCTTTACGATCACAAGGGTTATTACCTTGCAAAAAGCGCCGAAGCTTATGAAATCACAAACGAAGTTGATTCCAAATACGTAAAAATACTTTTTGACGTTTATCATCAGCAGCTGAGCGAAGGCAATATCCTGAACAACTTAGAAAAATGCATCGACAGGATCGGGCATATCCATATAGCCGGTGTACCCGGAAGGCATGAGATAAACGAAAACGGCGAGCTCAACTATCCCGCAGTGATAAAAAAGCTCAAAGCTCTTGGTTACAAAGGTGCGGTCGGGCTTGAATACTTCCCCGAAGGCGACCCGG
Source organism: Clostridiales bacterium (assembly GCA_015056005.1). Lineage (GTDB taxonomy): Bacteria > Bacillota > Clostridia > Christensenellales > UBA1750 > SIG373. Next base: position 6,574 of record SVHB01000026.1, on the reverse strand, counting down.
AAAAAAGCCTGTTTGACGTAAAAAAAATTCTTTCATTATAGATCGGCATGAAAAGGAGAAAATAAAATGACCAAAGTACATATCGTCCTTGTAGACGGCATGAGACCCGATGCGGTACTTTCCTGCTCAAATCCTTATGCGAAAGAGCTCATCGCGAAAAGCCTTTCCACCATGGAAGCGCGCACGGTTATGCCCTCGGTCACACTGCCCTGCCATATGTCGCTTTTTCATTCGGTAGACCCCGGCAGGCACGGCGTTACCACCAATACCTTCACCCCTCAGGTAAGGCCCATTGACGGCATCGTAGAGCAGATCCGCCCTCGCACCTCGGCTATGTTCTATAACTGGGAAGCGCTGACCGATCTTAACCGCCCCGGCGGAAAGATGATGACAAAGCAGTTTTTCTCCGGCAGCATCTACGGCTATGAAAAAGCCTGTGAGATGACTGTAAAAGCTTCAATAGATTTTATAAACAGCAATAAGCCCGATTTCTGCTTTACCTATATCGGCTGGCCCGATGAGGAAGGTCATGCATACGGCTGGATGGGCGAAAAATATATGCACAGCGTCGATGTTGCTTTCTCCCAGATAAAGGATATCATCGAAAGCACGCCCGATGAATATATAACCATCGTCATAGCCGACCACGGCGGGCATGAGCGCAGCCACGGCACCGAAATGAACGAGGATATGCTCATTCCCGTGATCATTTACGGCAAAGAGGTTTCCCCGGGTGTTTTTGACCGTCCCGTTTCCATAAAGGATATCGCGCCTACCGTTGCCAAGGTGCTTGGCTGTGAAAGCGCTCCCGAATGGGAGGGCACTTCCCTGTTATGAGTGAATTTCTCGACAAAAAGAAAGGCGCCGCGCTGGCTTTGCTGTGCGCGGCCGTCTATTTTGTAAGCTATGTTTCGCGCATAAATATGAGCGCTGTGCTGGTTGAGATCATACAAAGCGGTTTTGCCAAAAGATCGGTCGCAGCCCTTACATTGACCGCCTGTTCCATAACCTACGGCGTAGGTCAGATAATAAGCGGATATCTCGGAGACAGGTTCAAGCCGCAGTATATCATATTTACCGGCTTTATGGTAACATCGCTTATGAACATACTGGTATCGCTCATGCCAAACGGTACTCTGCTCGTGCCGATATGGGCGGTAAACGGCTTCGCTCAGGCGATGATGTGGCCGCCGCTCATAACAATACTTGCGCAGAATCTTGAACCCGATCAATACCAGAAGGCCTGCGTACACGTAAGCTGGGGCAGCTCCTTCGGTACCATTGCTGTGTATCTTCTGGCGCCCTTGCTCATAAAATACGCTTCCTTCAAGGCGGTGTTCATTGTAAGCGGCATAATGGCGCTTTTGATGGGCATATTCTGGGTCATTATTTTCGGTAAAAACTTCTCGGGAGAGAGAAAAAGCCCGGAAGTTACAAAAACCGAGACTCCATCTCAGGATCGCTTTACCGCCTCCACTGCAGTATTGCTGATCTTTATTATGTTTGCGATAGTTCTGCAGGGCGCGCTCAGGGACGGAGTTACCAACTGGATGCCTTCCTATGTTTCCGAGATCTTCTCATTGGGCAGCTCCGCCTCAATACTCACAGGCGTTATCCTTCCTGTGTTTTCCATCATAAGCTTTCAGGCAGCGCAGTTCATTTACGAAAAAATTATCAAAAACGAGCTCACCTGCGCTTGCTCGTTCTTCCTTATCGGCTGCATAAGCGCGGTTTTGCTCAATATCACGGGTTCAAAAAGCGTTCTCATTTCGCTTTTGATGTTCGCGCTCCTGGTTGGCAGTATGCATGGAGTGAACCTCATACTCATCTGCATGGTCCCGCCCCATTTCAAAAGATTCGGCAGAGTCTCGCTGGTATCCGGCGTGATCAACTCCTGCACCTATGTGGGCAGCGCGATATCCACCTATGGTATCGCAGTCTTTACCGATGCATTCGGCTGGAGTGCGACTTCCCTTTTCTGGGCATTTATCGCCATTGCCGGTGCTTTGACATGCATTGCCTTTTCAAAAAAATGGGACCGATTTACAGCCAAATAGAAAGACCGCCGAGCTGGGCTCGGCGGCATTTTTATTTTATGACCTGAGAAACAATATTATAATCATTCGTAAGGATAGTATCTATGCCCATTTCAAGGTACTTTTTCGCTTCCTCGGGATCATCCGCAAAGAACACGTTGCAGATTATGCCGTTTGCATGGGCTTTATCTATCATCTCCTGATTGAAATAAGGCTTGAACAGCTGCACTTTCTGTGCGCCAAGCGCTATGGCTCTGTCCACGATCTCCCATGGGCGCTTTTGATCATGCCCAACGCAGATGTTTATATCGGGTGCATATTCCTTGAACATTCTTATATCCTCATCAGGCTCGAGCATGAAATACATATGCCTTGCGCAATCGTATTTTCTTAACAAAGCTATGATCTTTTGCATATGCTCAAAAGGATATTTGATCCCCGCAAACGGCTTTACATGGACGTTCATAATCGTTTGACCCGCAAATTTTCTGAGTATTTCCTCAAAAGAAACGATCCTGAGATTCCTGAATTTATCGGAAAACTTGCTGCCGAAATCGAGCGCCTGCAGTTCTTCATAGGTATGCTCATATACCTTGCCGCAGCCGTCGCTCACCCTGTCCAGAGTTGGGTCATGTATCGAAACTATCTCCCCGTCCTTTGCAGGCCACAGATCAAATTCTATCTCGTGCGCCCCCATCGCTATCGCCGCGCCGAAAGCAGGCATTGAGTTTTCAGGGGCTATCGTGGAAAAGCCGCGGTGAGCGCATATCCTGGGATACGTCATCTCGTTGTCAAATGGAACCACCTGAGGTCCTCCCATCCTGTACTGCCACGGTTTCCTGCCGTATTCGATATATTCGTGATGTGCGCAATCAGGGTTGCCGAATCCGCCGGGCTTATAATGCTTTTCTCGCTCGTCAAATTCCGCCACGCCCATGCCGAACCTACCCTGCATATTGACAAGCACCTCACCCTTGGGCGATACCACCATGCTTGCTCCGCAAATATTCGAATCCTCAGAAAAGCTGACCGAAGACCTTATAACATATGCATTTGTGTTGTAAGCAAGGAATCTGCACATTATCTCTATGGCATCATGGCTGTCGCTGCGCTGCAGAGAGCATCCGATTATGATATCGACGTTATATCTGGCAATATTTGCAAAGGCTTCATAGAAATAGAAGTCATAGCAGGTCATAAAAGCAAACCTGAGCCCTTCCATTTCAAGGATATATGGAAACGAAGGCTCGTATGTATAATCTTTTCTCAGTCTCAAGGTCTTTTCCTCAAGCGGAGGCAAATGCTTTTTCAGATATATCCCCGCAAGCTCGCCCTGTCTGTCGTAGCAATATGTTGCGTTCATCCAGCCGTCTTCATAAAACAGAGCGTTTACAAAGACAATCGCATGGCAGCGCTTTGCGGTGCGTATGCATTTATCAAGAAGGATATCTATATACTTTTCATGGTAAAACAAGGCTTCCTCAAGCGTATTTACAGCGCAGGGAACATCGCTGTACTCGGGAAGGACTATTATATCAAAGCTTTCATCGCATTTATCAAGCTGATCAAGCTTAAAAACAAAATATTCGTCGCTGAAAGAAGCATCCCTTGAATAGGGAGGCTGAATAACACAGGTCTTCATATTTTTCACCTCTGACATATTCTATCATAAACAAAAACCGCAGACAACAGCTGTGTCTGCGGTTCTTACCCTATTATTTTTATCCCATCACGGCAAAAAGCTTATCCAGATATATCTTATGCGCCGCGGTTATTATGGTATTTCTAAGCATGATTTTCTCATCGGTGTTTTCCACGCCCACGTTGTCCAAGCTTTCCTTTATTCCGAACACATATTGAAGGACGTTTTCAAATTCGCTTGCAAAATAATCGTAAGCCACTTTTGCGGGATATGAATTTTTCTGTATGCCGACTGTTTTTTGTATCTCGTCTATGGTGAGCACATTCTTTACAGCAGCGATATAAATGATATACGCTATCCTGTCGCGGTCGTACTGCTTCTTTTTGGGGCTGTCGATAAGACCCCTTTTGACATAATTGCTTATCATCGAGGTGGTTATGCTGACCCCTTCAAGAGGAGAAAGGCACTGCGAAACGTATTTCGCCGTCTGCTCAAGATAAAGCCCCACATCCGGGATATCGTCGTATTTAGGAAGCGAAAAGCCCTGCAGCGAATCGCGCATGACGTCTCTGATCATATTATCCACAAATCATCCCTCCCAAATCTACAGTTTATTATATCCGCATTCCATCATAAAGTCAACAATATCTTTTCATCGGTTTTTTAAAAACTCTTGACAGAAGAATTTCTTGAGTTTATAATCTATATTATAAAGATGAATGCTTATGCAGTTTGGGGTGCCCATTTTGAGTTTTAAGATCGTAGCGGATTCTTCCTCCAATGTTTTTGAGATGGAGGATATAGCATATTCCTCTGTGCCGTTGAAGATAATCACAAGCGAAAAAGAATATGTCGACGATACTTCGCTTAATGTCGAAGCCATGGTAGACGATCTGCGTAAATACACCGGCAGATCAGGCTCTTCCTGTCCCAATGCTCAGGAATGGACAGAGGCTTTTGAGAATTTCGAGAACATTTTTGCCATTGCCATCACCAGCAACCTTTCCGGCAGCTTCAACGCCGCAAAACAGGCAGCGCAGGATTATTTGAACAAATTCAAGGAAAAAAAGGTCTGCGTTATAGATTCCCTCTCCACGGGTCCCGAAATGCTGCTCATTATCGAAAAGATCAAAGAGCGCGTGCTTGCGGGCGACACCTTTGAAAAGATCGAAAGCGCGATCAAGAATTATCAGCAGCATACGCATCTGCTTTTTTCGCTTAAATCCCTCAATAATCTTGCAAGAAACGGCAGAGTCAACCCCGCCGTCGCCAAGATCGCAGGCGTTCTGGGCATTCACGCAATCGGTAAAGCCAGCGACGTCGGCACCCTTGAAATGCTGCATAAATGCAGGGGCGAAAAAAAGGCTCTGAGCACCATTTTCGGCTCCATGAAGGAAATGGGCTTTGCAGGCGGCAAGGTCAGGATCGACCACTGCTTCAACCTTGAAGCCGCCACCGAGCTTAAAAACGCCATTATCGAAGCCTTTCCCAAGGTCGATGTAAAGATAGGCACCTGCCATGCCCTTTGCAGCTTCTATGCAGAGCGCGGCGGCTTGCTCATCGGCTTTGAAGACGGCGCGCCCGCTTAAAGGCTTGACATACGGACAATATGGGAATATAATCCTTTCATAAGCACGAAAGGACGGTGAACAGCTTTATGAAAACTTACTTGTCGGTAATTGGAAGTAATGCTGTCAGCCGTGTGCGCACAAGGTAAATGCACCCTGCGCTTTTGTCAAACAGCAAAATCAGCACTTCCGGTTTTCCGGGGGTGCTTTTTGTTTTGAAAGGAATGCATTTATGAAAATAATCGAATTGACCAAAGAATATATCCCTCGGGCAGAAAAGCTGATGATGGAAAACTACTTTGAAGAACGCAGTAAAGTCCCTGCCTTGCCCGAATCACCGGATTTTCCAAAGCTTGACGGGCTTATCTCAAAAGGGATCGCCGTTGCCGCAGTTGAAGGCGACAAGCTCTTAGGATATTTGGGTGCTTTCGGACCGCATGCGCCCGTATTCTGCACAAAGGATACGGCAGGCTTCTTTTCTCCCATACATGCCCATGCCGCCCAAAAGGAAAACAGGGCAAGGATATATCAGCGCATGTATGAAGCTGCATCTGAAAAATGGGTGCGCTCGGGCGCTTTGAGCCATACGATATCGCTGTATACTCATGACTCAGTTGCAAAGGAAGCCTTCTTTACCTACGGCTTCGGCATGCGCTGCATGGATCTTATAAGGGAAAACGAGAAGATCGAGGGCGATATCCCGCAAGGAATAAACGTTTTTGAACTTGATCGAAACAGGCAGAGCGATATACGCTGCCTGAGAGAAGCGCTTGCCCATCACTTGGGCAAAAGCCCTTGTTTTATGGTGCACACCAAAGCCATGAATGAAAACTGGATATCCAAAAGAGAAGCTGACAAGCCAAGGATATTCGCCGCAGCGGACGGAACAAAAATAATCGCATATATCGAGCTTTCAAAAGACGGCGAGAACTTTTCTACCGAAGGCGATGATATGCTCAATATCAGCGGCGCCTTCTGCCTTGAGGAATATAGAGGACAAAACATCGCCAAAGGCATACTCAGCTTCATGTCGGATAGCGTCAGAGAGGAAGGCATTACCAAGCTTGGAGTTGACTGCGAAAGCTTTAACCCCACCGCGCTTCATTTCTGGCAGAAATACTTTACCCCCTATACCTTGAGCCTTGTGCGCAGGATAGACGAACTTGCACTTATATAAATAAAACTGCGCCGCCTGTTATTATGCACAGGTCCAGTAAAAACGGACAATAGAAAAAGACCACCCCCTATGGTAGAATTAAAGGGACTACCATAGGGGGATTTTGTATGGCAAGAGAATACCGACATATACAGCAATATGAAAAAGAATT
>SVHB01000025.1 GCA_015056005.1 Clostridiales bacterium | reverse complement strand
AGGGCAGGGCGAGGAGCTTTTGCATAAAGGTGCATGGCAGGGTCTGACCTTTGGTCCCACTCTTGTTCGCGACGGCGAGATCACAGGGCTTAAAGCAGATGTAACTTACAAGGATAACCCGAGGATCGCGGTGGGCATGATAGAGCCGCTGCACTATGTTTTTGTAGCTGTCGACGGCAGGCTCAGTGAAGTTCCCGGAATGGACGGGAAAGAGCTTGCACATCTAATGAAGGAGCTTGGCTGCAGCTTTGCCTACAATCTTGACGGCGGGGGATCGGCTACCATGTGGTTTGATTCAGAAGTAATCAACGTGCCCTGCAATCCCGACGGAAAACAGCGGAATATCAGCGATATTCTCTATATTGAGCTTCTGGAGGACGGCGAATGAAAAGAAATATGAAGGGCTCAAGAAACACGCTTTCAAGAGCGTATACAGCCTATGCATGGATAAGCGTCGGTCTTGTTTTCTTTGCTCATGTTTATCGTCTTTTCGGTCACGGTATGACAAGCGTTTCCATGGAAAACGCTCATTTGTATACGCTGGGTCTTGGCTTTGCGTTTATGTGGATATTGAATTTTGTACAGGTACGGCTAAAGATAAGGCTTGCGTCTCAAAAGGCTTTCCCGTGGTTTTTTGACATATTCAATACCGGCGTAGCATTTCTGGCAGCAAGGGGAATAATTAAGGGAATACTTGATATCGCCGGCTATGCTTCGCCGAAGGTAAGTATTTTTGTCTGGTGCGCCGTAGCCTGCTTTGCAGCGGCGCTTGTGATGCTGGTGCTGTGTTTTGTTATGGCTTTTATACAAAAAAAGCACGCGGCATGAATTGAAAAACGGCGAAGTTATGGTATAATATATTATGATAGAATAATTGCGGATAGGGGGTATCGGCTGTGAAAAAGGCATTGGCGTTGTTTTGCGCTTTTGTTGTTTTGTTTGCGGGCGTGAGCTTCGTTTTTCCGCAGAAAGCAAGCGCTGCCTATGCCTGGGACGGAAGCGTAGCCTCTTCGTTTGACGGCGGCAGCGGCACCAGCAAAGATCCGTATCTTATTTCCGACGGTTCGCAGCTTGCTTACCTTGCCCAGCTTGTAAACAGCAATACCTCAAATTATTCGAGCAAATATTATGTTTTGACAAACGATATCGATCTAAACAATGTGCCCTGGGTTCCGATAGGTTCCGGCAGCAGCTCAAGCGGCAACGCTTTCTTGGGCGTTTTCAACGGCAAGGGCTATACCGTGACCAATCTGTCGATGGGCGATGAAAGCCTGCCCAGCGCTTCGATAGGCGCAGGCCTTTTCGGTGTTGTCGGTTCAAGCGGCGTTATCAAAAATGTTTCCGTGCGCTCCGCAACCGTTTTTCAGGGCAATATGGGCAGCGGTACCGCCTGCGGCGTGATCGCGGCTGTAAACTACGGCGTTATCGACGATTGTCAGGTAGTAAATGTATATTTGTCTGTGCGTACCGGCTCCTGCGGTTCCTTCTGCGGCGAAAACTACGGCACCATCAAGAATTCCGATTCCACTATAGCAAGGCTGGATTCGCTTGAAGATGCAATACTGGGCGGGTTTGTTGGCGTAAATCATTCCGTTATCAGAAATTGCTACAGCAGGTCCATCACAGATGTGAACAGCTATGCAAGCTGCTTTGGCGGTTTTGCAGGGGCAAACAGCGGCAGCATTGTAGATTCATATTCCTATGAAACCTCGGCAGATGAGCGCAGAGATTGTATCGCAGGCGGCTTTGTGGGCGCAAACAGCGGCGAGATCGCCAATTCTTATGTTCAGCGCGCGTCCATAATTGCAAACGGCAGCGTCGGCGGTTTTGCGGGCGAGAATAAATTCACGGGTGGATCAGGCAGCATAGTGAACTGCTATGTCGGCGTTGGCTGTGCTCTGACAGAGACCTCCGGCAGCGGTAAATGCGGTTATTTCCTTGGCAGCGACAGCTCATACGGTCAGGTCGCGTGCTATTATAATTCTTCGATCATGGCAAATGCAATGCCTTCGATGGCCGCTGTTCCTCTGACAGGGGAAGAGATGATGAGCCCAAGCTTTGTTTCGGCGCTCAACAGTTCGCTCAAAAGCGATTGGAGCACATGGGTCGTTTCTCCGAGAATGAACGAGGGATATCCCGCCTTCAGCGGCAGCACTGCCGATGTCTACCAAAGCGGCGGCGACCATAAGGTCAGCGTTTCCATGAGCGAGGGCGGCGCGATAGTTCCCAACGGCACCCTCTCGATCGAAGACGGCGATTCGGTCACATTTACCATCCTTCCCTATGAAGGCTATGTTATTGAGAACATAATCGTAGACGGCGAGCAGCTGGGTTCGCTTGGCAGCTATACTCTTTCAGATGTAAAGGCTGAGCATGTCGTTCGCGCAACCTTCAGAAAGATCGGAGATAATTTCTATAACATACCCGCAGATGAAGGCGATATCCCCAAGACCGGTTATCCCGTAAATTTGTATTCGCTTAGTCTTCTCATAAGCGGCGCAGCTTTGATGCTGAAGGTAGCGATAAACAAAAAGAAATAACATAAAACACCTGTGAACAAACTCGTTCACAGGTGCTTTTTTAATTGCCGGTATACCAATTGGGGATCACGTTTTTCATGTTATCGTACCATGAAAGGATATCCTTTCCCTGTTTTTGCATGATCTCTATTTCTTTTGCGCCAAAAGGAATAGCCCACGGCAGGGAAGAGAGGGTGTTGCTTGAAATATACAAGGCAAGCAGCTGCCAAAACTTATAGGGCACATTCCCATCAAAGTAACCGTCCACCATGCCGGATGCAAATTTAGTGGAGACCTGCGCGCACCAAACTATTCTGTTGAACTCCTCCCATGGATCACCAAAATCAAATCTGTCAAAATCGATTATTACAAGCTCTCCTTCTTCTATCATCATGTTGCCGATGTGATAATCACCGTGCTGGTACGATTGAGGACGGTTTTTAAGCAAATGCCGGTTTGCGTTTATGTATTCAAGAAAGGCTTCTCCGCCCTCGTATTTGAGGGGTGAATCCTCGTACATTTTTATCTTTCTATCAATTTTTTTGTTGAAGCGAGCTTCCCATTCGCTCTGCTGCGAGGGGGCCGGTATTGAATGTATCTTCTTTAGGTGCTTGCCTGCCATCAAGCCATATTTGTATTGATCGGATAATGGGAGCCTCGGTATGTGTTCTTCGGCATCAAAGCCGTCTATCCATGTCTGGATCACATACACTCCCTCGTCGCAAGTACCAAATTCTATCGGCCTGCACATGGGAACGCCCAGCTTCTCCACTTCTTTTTGCATAAGGAACATCTTTTCCCTATTGGCACTTTTTTCAAATGGCGTTATGCGTAAAAGATACTTTTCTCCGTTGCTGGTTTTGGCACAGTATTTTATATCGCCCGACCAGCCTTTATCTACCAGCGTTTTTGAAATAAATTCCAATGATATCCCTCCTTTGCCGCACAAATTATACGGGAATGATATAATTCGACATAAATAAAAACACTCCTGCAAAAAAAACAAGGCCGGTAAAAACCGACCTTGTAATGTTTTTTAGATAACGATATTAGCGAGCCTGCCGGGGATGAAGATAAACTTCTTGATGGGCTTGCCGCCGATGAGCTCAATGACCTTTTCATCGTTTAAGATGAGCTCCTTTGCACCTGCCTGATCAAGGTCTGCGGGAACGTTCATCTTTGCTCTTACTTTGCCAAGGATCTGGATAGCGATCTCAACGGTGTCGTCCTTGCAGAGGGCTTCGTCGTACTGAGTCCAATTTGCATCGTGGATATAACCGCCGAAGCCGTTGAGCTCATACATTTCCTCTGCGATATGGGGGGCAAAGGGATAGAGCATAATGAGCAGATCCTTCATCTCTGCGCGGTTGATGGAATCGGCAGCGGTGAAGTCGTTTAAGATGGTCATCATGGCAGCGATAGCGGTGTTGAACTTCATGTTATCGATGTCGTTTGTGACCTTCTTGATCATCTTGTGCATCTTGGAAACGAACTCGGGACGATAAGCGTCGCCGTCTATCAGCTTCTCCTGCAGCGCCCAAACTCTGTCGAGGAATCTCTTGCAGCCCTTGACGGAGTTATCGCTCCAGGGAGCCGCCTTTTCGTAATCGCCCATGAACAGGGTGTAGAGCCTGAGTACGTCTGCGCCGTATACTTCGATAACATCCAGAGGATCGATAACATTGCCCTTGGATTTGCTCATCTTTTCGCCGTCGGGACCCAAGATCAGGCCTTGCGCGGTGCGCTTCATATAGGGCTCTTCGGTGTTTACAGCGCCGATATCGTAAAGGAAATGATGCCAGAAACGGGAGTAGATCATATGTCTGGTTACATGCTCCATACCGCCGTTGTACCAGTCAACGGGCATCCAGTATTCCAGAGCTTCCTTGGAAGCAAGAGCCTCGGAATTCTTGGGATCGGTATAGCGCAGATAATACCAGGAAGAACCCGCCCACTGGGGCATGGTATCGGTCTCTCTCTTTGCGGGTCTGCCGCACTTGGGGCAGGTGCAGTTTACGAAAGAATCGATCTTGGCAAGGGGGCTTTCGCCGTCGGAGCCGGGCTCGAAGTTTTCGACCTTGGGCAGACGCAGGGGAAGCTCTTCATAGGGAACTGCAACCATGCCGCAATGCTCGCAGTGAACGATCGGGATGGGCTCGCCCCAATACCTCTGACGGTTGAAGGCCCAGTCTTTCATCTTATACTGAACGCCCTTTTCGCCGATGCCCTTTTCGGACAGGTAGGAGAGCATCTTCTCGATGGAATCCTTCTTGTTGGTAAGGCCGTCAAGAACTCCGGAATTGACCATTTCGCCGTCGCCGGTATAGGCTTCCTTGGAGATGTCGCCGCCCTTGATGACTTCGATGATATCGATGCCGAACTTCTTGGCAAATTCGTAGTCCCTCTGATCATGTGCGGGAACAGCCATAATAGCGCCGGTGCCGTAGCCCATCATTACATAGTCGGAAATATAGATCGGGATCTCCTTGCCGTTGATGGGGTTGATTGCGGAAATGCCGTCAAGCCTTACGCCGGTCTTTTCCTTTACGAGCTGAGTTCTTTCAAACTCGGTCTTCTTTGCGCATTCCGCTCTGTAAGCTTCGACCTCATCCATGTTTTTAAGGGCGGAGCAATACTGATCGATAATGGGATGCTCGGGAGCGATAACCATGAAGGTAACGCCATAAAGAGTATCGGGACGGGTGGTGTAGATGCGCAGCTTCTCATTTGCGCCCTTGAGCTCGAAATTTACAAAAGCACCGGTAGACTTACCGATCCAGTTTTCCTGCTGGAGCTTGATGTTGGGCAGATAATCGACTTCATCCAGACCCTTTAAGAGCTGCTCGCAGTATTCGGTGATCCTCAGATACCAAACATCCTTGGACTTCTGTACTATATCGGAATGGCAGATATCGCATTTGCCGCCCTGAGAGTCTTCGTTGGAAAGAACGACCTTGCAGGAGGGGCAGTAGTTGACCAGAGTCTTATCCCTGAAAGCAAGACCGTTTTCAAACATCTTGAGGAAGATCCACTGGGTCCACTTGTAATAATCCTCGTCGGTGGTATCGATAACTCTGGACCAGTCAAAAGCAAAACCGACGCGCTTTAACTGATCGGAGAAATGAGCGATATTATTGTCGGTGGAGACTCTGGGATGGATGCCGGTCTTGATGGCATAGTTTTCCGCAGGCAGACCGAAAGCGTCGAAGCCGATGGGGAAAAGAACGTTGTAGCCTTCAAGGCGCTTTTTCCTGCCGATGGTCTCAAGACCGGAATAAGCCTTGATATGACCTACGTGCATACCCGCGCCCGAAGGATAGGGGAACTCGACAAGGCCGAAGAACTTTTTCTTGGAAGTATCGATATCGACTTCGAAAGTCTTGTTGTCCTCCCAGAATTTTTGCCATTTCTGTTCGATCGCTTTGGGATCGTAATCGTGGTACATAGTAAAAACCCCCGTTCAAAAATAAAAGCTCCCGACAATATCGGGAGACGGAATTACCGCGGTGCCACTCCGCATTGGCATATCAAAGGACATGCCCGGCTTTAACGGCTTTAACGCAGCCAAACGCCCATGCTCAGGGGTGAGATCCGAAAAGCCTTCATCCGCCTTTCACCAAACAGCGGCTCTCTATAAATTCAGACTGCACCGGTTATTCCCGTCAACGCACAGATACATATACAAATAAATTATACAACAGTGTATACCTGCTTGTCAACAGATGAAAAGATAAAGCCGCAATAATGCGGCTTATATCCTATACCTTGTCCTCATATCTTTCCGCTGTGATAACGCCGTCCTTGACATGGAGCCTGCATATCCTTGCGGTGCGGCGCTCGACGTAATCGGTATCGTTTTCGGGCTTTATATCCCTTCCGTGATAAACAGCATAGTATTTGCCGTCAAGCTTTATTACGCTGTGATGACCTACGCCTTCTTCAAACTCGTTTTTGATCATAGTGGGGGCAAAAGCGCCGTTTTCGGTGTGCTTTATGAAATCAACCTTTTTGAGATCCTGCTCGTCGGTTTTTGCCGCGCTGTACCCGATATGATATGTATCGTTCTGATAGCATGCGCCGCTGTACATAACATACTGCCAGCCGTCTTCTTCAAACCAGAACGCTCCTTCAATGGTATGCCAATCCTTGCCGTCGCCAAAGCGGTTGCGCATGAAGATCTCCTCGTCAAAGGTGGGGACTATAACCTCCTTGGGATCATCCTGAGGAGTGTAGGGATCGATAAGCTTATCCACATAGACCCTTGTACCGATCCTGTCGGTCTCCTTATTGTCCTGTGCGAACCAAAGATACAGACCTTCCTTCGTTTCAACCACATGGGCATCGATCGAGAACCTGTCATAGAGCATCTTGGGCTCTGAAAACGGTCCCAATGGGCTTTTTGACCTTGCGGTGTGCAGATGCTCAAACATATTTTCCGATGAACAGGAAACATAGATATGATACCATTCACCAACCTTTATGATGCAGGGAGCCCAGAATTCATAGCAGTTGTCTATGGTCATTACTATCCCTTCAAATTTCCAGGTTCCGAAAATATCGTCGCTTGAATATGCTTCAACGCCCTTGTCTGCCGTGACGTACATATAGAATTTACCGCCGTCCTTAAAGATATAAGGATCGGGCTGGTTTGCGTTTTGAATATCAAACCTGAGCTTCATAAACAGCCACTCCTTTATATAGCGATATTTTATTTTATCATATTAAATTGTACAAGAGAAGACCAATGTAAAGATTGACGATTAAATAAAAGTGTTATAAAATTAACATAAATAAATACGGAGGTGTATTTCAATGAAAGATACTACTTGCATGTACTGCATGAAAAATGACGCACAGAAGGCTATTATGACATATATCTGCGATCTTGAAGCCACCGAACTTTATCTGTTCAACAATCAGGCTTGCAAGGGTCGCTGCATCGTTGCTTTCAAGGATCATGTAAACGAGCTGCACGATCTTACCGAAGAGCAGACCGCCGCTTTTGCACGTGATATGCGTAAAGTCGGTCTTGCAATTTCCAAGGCTTTTGCTCCCAAGAAGATCAACTACGGCATGTACAACGACAACGGCACTCATCTGCATTGCCACATCGTTCCCAAGTATGTCGGCGGCGTAGATTTCGGCACCACCTTTGCTATGAATCCCGATCCCGCAGTTACCCTTTCCGATGAGGAAATGAAAGCGGTCATCGACGCTATCAAGGCAAATCTGTAATGAAACTGCGGCTTTGCCGCATTTCAAAATATTTTAGTTAGAGGCGATAAGCATGGACTTTGAATATTTGCATCCGGCGGATCAGCTGGTCATGATCATGCAGCGTATCTATGAACACGGCATGACGACTACGTCCGGCGGCAATCTTTCGGTCAAAGACGAAAACGGCGATATCTGGATCACTCCCGCCGGCATCGACAAGGGTACTCTTACCAGAAACGATATCATAAGGGTAACGCCCGACGGTACCTGCTACGGTCCTCATAAGCCCTCGTCCGAACTGCCTTTCCATCAGAGCGTATATGAAATGCGCCCCGATATCAATGCGGTTTTGCATGCGCATCCCCCGGCGCTGGTAGCGTTCTCCATCGCAAGGAAGCTTCCGGCGACCGATCTTCTGCCCAGTGTGGCAAAGATGTGCCCCGATGTGAGGATGGCAACTTATGCCGTTCCCGGCAGCAACGAGCTTGGCGCGAATATCGGTAAAGAGTTTGAAAAGGGCTCCAATATCGTTATTCTTGAGAACCACGGCGTTTGCATAGGCGGTAAGGACATGTTCTCTGCCTTCATGATGTTTGAAACCTTGGAGTACAGCGCAAACCTTGAGATCATCGCAAGGAAAATCGGTACTCCCAGGCCTTTCCCCAAGAATAAGCTTGCGCTTACTCTTACAAGAAATCATCTGCTCATGGACGATTTTGTGCCCCGCATCCATTCCGCCGAGGAATGCGCTGCAAGGCGCGATATGATAACCCTTATCAAGCGTTCATACAAGCAGGGGCTTTTCAGTGCAACCCACGGTACCTATTCCGTCCGTCTTTCCGACGGTTCTTTCATCATCACTCCCTTTGGCAAGGACAGAGCATACCTCACAGAGCAGGATCTTGTCCGCATAAAGGCGGATATGAAAGAGGAGGGCAAGGTGCCCTCCCGTGCCGTTAGACTGCATTCCGAGATATATAAGCAGCATCCGGATATAAATGCGGTTCTGCTTGCTCATCCGATGCATGTTATGGCGTTTGCGGTGACCGATGAAGCTTTTGACCCGCGTACGATTCCCGAAAGCTATATCCTCCTTCGCGAGATCAAGAAGGTTCCCTTTGAGGATATTTACTCCGATCCCGCAAAGGCGGCTGCACAGTTCGGCAATTCCGTGCCCGCGCTCATTTTCAACAACGACTGTGTTGTTGTGACCGGTTCCTCTCTGCTTCAGGCGTTTGACCGCCTTGAGGTCGCAGAGGCCACCGCGCATTCCATCATTGCAAGCCATGATATCGGCGATATCGTCCATATCACCCCGCAGGAGGTCGACGATCTTAAAGAAGCGTTCAACCTCAAGGATTGATCTTAGTATGTTCCAAAAGGCGAAAGCCTTTGGGAAATGTACAGCAATCGGTTATATTTCGCGGCGCGTTCGCTTCTGGCGGGCGCGCCTGTTTTTATCTGTCCGGCATTCAGTCCTACTGCGATATCGGCTATCGAGGTGTCTTCGGTCTCGCCGCTTCTGTGAGAGATTATAACTTTGTAACCGGATTCCTGCGCAAGGCGTACGCAGTCCATGGTCTCTGTCAAGGTGCCTATCTGGTTTGGTTTTATGAGTATAGCGTTTGCCGCGCCGGTTGCAATACCGCGCTTTAACCTCAGAGTATTTGTGGTAAAAAGATCGTCGCCCACGATCTGCACATCCTTGGAAAGCGCGCCGGTGAGCCTTGAAAAGCTTGCAAAATCCTCCTGAGCGAAAGGATCCTCAATGGAAACAAGTGGCCATCTGGAAACAAGCCCTGTGTAATAGTCAATAAGCTCATCATGGCTCAGGGTAACGTTTCGCTTGGGAAGCCTGTAGTTTACGCCGCTTTCCCACTCGGATGCAGCGCAATCCAGCGCAAAGAAAATATCCTTTCCGGGGATATAACCGGCGCTTTCACTTGCAAGGCTTAAAAGCGAGAGCGCTTCTTCTTCGCTTTTAAGGTCGGGAGCAAAGCCGCCCTCGTCACCGACGTTGGTTGTAAGTCCCTTTGATGCAAGAAGTTTTTTCAGGCTCTGATATATCTCGCAGCACATTCTCACCGCCTGTTCAAAGTTTACAGCGCCTTTGGGCATTATCATGAATTCCTGTATATCAAGATTATTGCCCGCATGCGCTCCTCCGTTGAGTACATTCATCATCGGAACGGGCAGGGTGATCGCTCGCTTGCCGCCGATGTATTCGTAAAGCTCGAGCCGATGATATTCGGCTGCAGCTTTTGCGCAGGCAAGTGATACTGAGAGTATTGCGTTTGCGCCGAATCTGCGCTTGTTGTCGGTACCGTCGGCTTCTGTCATAGCTTTATCGATCTTTCTTTGATCATCTGCGTATGCTCCGTGAAGAATGTGCTTTATACTGCCGTTTATGTTTGCGACTGCACCGTATACGCTCTTTCCCAAGTATGCGGGATCGCCGTCCCTGAGTTCATGCGCTTCGTTGTGCCCGGTGGATGCGCCCGAAGGCACCGATGCATGCGCCTTAACGCCGTTTTCAAGAGTAACCGTGGCTTCGATCGTGGGATTTCCCCTTGAATCGATGATCTGCCTTGCACTGATATCCGCTATTCTGCAATTCATATTAATTTCACCTCTTATCCAAGTATTTGCATTTACTCATTTCGCTATGCTTGAAAACAGCGGATTTCTGTGATATCTTATCAATAAAAAAACAGAATCGGAGGAGAATATGAGAAACGATTTTCCCAAAGAAATATATTCCGGCAAATACAAAACAGGGCATTGTCAGGGTATTGCCATAGATGAGAAGAAAGGCTATGTTTATTATTCCTTTACCACCTGTCTGATCAAGACCGACCTTGATGGAAAACTGATAGCCAGCGCATACGGCCTTTTGGGGCATCTTGGCTGCATTGCATTCAATGAAGACGACGGTATGGTTTACGGTTCTTTGGAATACAAGAACGATGCCATAGGCAAGGGTATTCTCAAAAGAGCAGGGCAAAGTGAGATCGAGGATGCTTTCTATATCGCTATCTTTGATGTCGATAAGCTTACAAAGGAAAACATGGACGCCGCAGGTGACGGTATCATGAAAGCCGTATACCTGAAGGATGTTATAGATGACTACAAAGCTGAGCCAAAATGCGGCGTAAAACACAGATACGGCTGCAGCGGCATAGATGGACTCACCATTGCGCCCATACCCGGAACAAGCGGCAAATGCGACCACGTTTTTGTTGCATACGGTATTTACGGTGATAACGAAAGAGATGATAACGACTATCAGATCATTCTTTCCTATCCGGTGGAAATGCTAAAAGAATATGCTGCCCCCATCGCTCAGAGCGCAATGCATAAATTCGGCCCCGAAAAAGCTGAAGAAAGATATTTTGTCTATACCGGAAATACCACTTACGGCATACAGAATCTTGAATACGATAAGATGACGGGTACTGCATTTGCCGCGGTTTATAAGGGAAAAAAGCCCGGGTTCAAAAATCCCCCGATGTTTGCGATCGATTGGAAGACTGCCCCGAAAACCGAGCTGCTCAAAGGCATCGGAAAGGAAGGCAAGGTCCTGACCCTTGGAGATGGCGATATGAACGGTATTGATTTTGAGCACGGCTCTACCGGTTTGTATTCCTTCGGCGACGGAAATTTTGCTGTATCACATCACGGAAGAGACGAAGAAAACGCGCATTACACATATATAAAGCTTTATAAATACGAAAAGGGAAATTTCACTCTGATATAGAGCAAAAGCCATGCATTGGAAAATGCATGGCTTTTTATTTGGTCGTTATTCAAATTTAACGGTCTGACCCGCGGGGATCATGAATATTTTACCGTCATAGCTGTACCACATATCAAGACCCGAACAGTTCTTTGCCATATCGCCCTTGGCGGAGAAGCGGACAGACTCGCTTGCCTTCATGTACTCGACGATTTCCATGTTGGTGGCATACCAGATATCGTCCCTGCCGCCCAGCATTTTGCAGAAATCCTCGATAAGATCCCAGTTGTTGTCGTTGTCAAACTCATAGGAATGACCCCAGACATACATCATATAAAGGTACTGGGTCTTGTTTAGGGCAGCAAACTGATTGCCAAGTTCCAAAAGGTTTTTGTTGTGATGGCAGGTTGCATTCCATCTGAGGAAGTCATCGGGCATACCAAAACCGAAGGTGGAAACAACGGTCCTTGAATACTCGATGCCCAGACCCGGCAGAAGGTCCACTATCTTATCGCTAAGCGAGCCGTTGGGGTAGGACATGCCTCTGACGGGATAACCTGCGATCTCTTCAAGCGCGATCCTGTCCTCGATAACCTGTCTTGCGACCGTTTCGATGGGACATCTGGCGATGGTGGGGTGGGTGAAGGTATGGCAGGAGATCTCGTGTCCTTTATAGAGCTCCTTTGCTTCCTCTTTGGTGATGCGGCTTCTTACTCCTTCGTTTGAAAAAAGACCGCCGTTTAAGTGGAAAGTACCCTTGATCCCGTATTTGTTGAAAATGGATACGAGCTTTCTGTCGGCTACGGTGCCGTCGTCATAGCTCATGGTAAGTACCTTGTGCTTGCCGCCGGGGAAACACAGATATACGGTTTTCATATATTTATACCTCTTTTTATTCGTCCATATCAAGTAAAGTATAAAGGCTCTTCATTGATGCGAGTATCTGTTCAAGCTGAGCATCGTCTGCTTTGTCAAAACGAGATTTAAGCGAGGTCAGGAACCTTGCCTGAATGTCGTTTGTGAGCTCTTGGCCTTTATCGCTCAGTTCGATGATGATCCTTCTTCCGTCAAGAGGATCTGAGGTACGCCTGATAAGCCCTGCTTCATCCATCTTTTTTATGATCTGAGTCATCTGCTGCTTGGAAAGCGCCATATTGTTTGCGATCTCGCTCATGCTCTCGGGCCCCCAGAAGGCAAGCATCAAAAGCACGTTGAACTGAAGTGAGCTGATAGAGGGGCGATAGCTTGTTATCAGGGGACGGATAACGGATTTCCTTGTGACGATCATGAACTCGCAAAGCGCTACAAACAGTTTTTCGTTAATGTTTTCCTTCATCATTTATTTCAGCAAGCCTTTCTCAATGCGCTCCCATACCCAACCGGGTTTTACAGTTTCTCTTTCTCTTGCGATGCAAAGCGCTCCGTCTTCTATATCTTTGGTAACGGTGGAGCCTGCCGCGATATAAACGCGCTTACCAATATTCAAAGGAGCAACAAGGTTTACGTTGCAGCCGATGAAGCTGTCGTCACCAACGCTTACGCGCTGCTTGTTTTTACCGTCGTAGTTTACAAATACCACTCCGCAGCCGAGGTTTATCCTCTCGCCCAGAGTAGCATCGCCCACATAGGTCAGATGAGATATTTTGGTGCCTCTGCCGATGGTAGAGTTCTTGATCTCGACAAAATCACCGACGCGGCAGTTATCGCCTACTACCGTTCCCGGTCTTAAATAGGCGTTGGGACCGATGGTGGTACCGCATCCAACCGATGCCTCGATCAATACGCTGCTCTCAACGGTGGTGTTTTCGCCTATCTGAGAATCGGTGATCCTGCAGTTTCCGCGAAGAACTGCGCCGGATTTTATAACGGTATTGCCTTCGAGTACGCTTCCGGGGTAGATGGTCACGCCTGCCTCGATCTTTACCGTGGGCTCGATATAGGTGGTTTTGGGATCGATCATCTCAACGCCGTCGACCATGAGCTTATGGTTGATCCTCTGACGCATGATCTCGTTTGCCTTTGCAAGGTCCGCCTTATCGTTTATGCCCTGTCCCTCGGTAGGATCTGAGGAAATGATGGCCTTCACGATCTTGCCCTGCTTGTTCAAAAGCTCGATGGTATCGGTGAGATAATACTCGCCCTTTGCGTTGTTGGGCTGGATAAGGTCTATTACGCCAAGCAGTGCACTTGCGCGGAAACAGAAATAACCGCAGTTGATCTCCTTGATCTTTTTCTGTTCTTCCGTGCAGTCCTTTTCCTCGACAATTCGGGAAACATTGCCGTTTTCGTCGCGAAGGATCCTGCCAAGCTTGAAGGGATCATCGACCACGCAGGAAAGAAGGGCTGCATCCGCACCGTCAAGCACCGCATTTTTAAGCATGTTAAGGCTTTCGGGAGTTAAAAACGGAGTATCGCCAAAGGTGGTGAACACAAGGCATTCGCCGTGCTCTTCGATCTGCTTTCTGGAAGCCTTAACGGGCATCGCAGTGCCCCAGCCGTCCTTGGGATCCTGTTCAACATAGATGACCCTGTCGCCAAGATGATCCATTACCTGCTGCTTTTCATGGCTGATTATAACTATCGGTTTTTCTTCGCTTACTGCGGATACTGTTTCAAGTATATAATCGATCATGGGCCGCCCGCAGACCTTGTGAAGAACCTTATGAGTCTTTGCTTTCATTCGTTCGCCTTTTCCGGCTGCCAGAACGAGAAAAACGCATTTCATTTGAGCATTACCTCCTGATTCCTGCAGACTTATACATGCTTAAAGGTTGCTGATCCAGGGAGCGGGAACAACGGTCGCGCCCCTGTCTTCATCGATGTTTTTTACTATCATCAAAGATCGGACGTCTTCAACCCTGCGCTTTACGTCCATTTCCCTAAGCATCATCATTCCAACGCCGACAACGGTGATGGAAAACTCGCTCATCATTTCTATCATACCTCTTGCGGTGCCGCCGGCTTTCATAAAATCGTCAACTATAAGCGCGCGCTGACCTTCCTTTACCAGCTTTTTGGCAAGCGACATTGTCTGGATTTTACCGCTTGAACCGGAAATATAGTTTATGGAGACAAAGGGCCAATCCTGCCCCTGCTGCTGATCCCTTTTGGCAACGACGGCGTTTACGCCAAGGGCGTTTGCAACAGCCATCGCAAGGGAAATTCCCTTGGTCTCAACCGTTAAAACAAAATCGGGAGACTGGCGGTAAAACTGAGAAGCGATGAGCCTTCCCATAGTATTTACAAGTTTGGGATCAGACATTATATCGTTCGTATAAAGATAACCGCCGGGCAGAACTCTGTCTTTTGTGCTGAGCTTATGGCAGACCCCGTTTATAAAGTTCAAAGAGCCGTTTACGGGAAAGGGGAGATAGCGAACGCCGCCTGCAGCGCCCGCAACGGTCTCTATCATGCCGAGTCCGAATTTTGCAAAGCATTTTCGCACAAGGTCGATATCCTCGCTGATTGTGGATTTTGCCGCATCGAACATCTGGCAGAAATGGTTAAGTGTAAATATCTGATTTGGCGAGCTTGTAAGCACATGGGATATGACGCTCACACGGTCGTTTCGTTTTAATTTTTCCATAATATGATCTCCGGAAGTGAAAATAATACATTCATATTTATTATAACTCTGCATCATGAAAAGTCAAACGATTTTTACCTTTAAGACATTTATTTTCGTGTTTTCTGAAACTTTTCCGCCATGTTTTTTTGCGTTGCAAAATATATCGATATATTGTATAATATTTTGAAGTAATCTGTAACTTAAGGAGTACATGAAATGAAATCTTTGATCAAACTCATGGCGATACTTTTATCCCTTGTTATGCTCTGCTCGTGTTCTGCAAAGGAGCCCGAGAAGATCGTTGTCGCTGTGGTTGAAGATACCGAGATCACCCTTGAACAGTTTAATTTTTCCTTCAACAACCTGCTTTCAAGCTATGAGCAGATGGGCCTTGATCTCTCTGCCGAAGGCACCGATGAACAGCTTGTCGAGCTTAAAAAGCAGTATCTTGACCAGCTCGTTCAGGTAGAATGCGCTAAGCTCAAGATCAAAGAATTCGGTCTTGATCAGTTCACTGACGAAGAGATGGAGACTATGAAGGCTTCTGCGCAGGCTTCCTACGACGGCTATGTAGAAGCTGCAGCGCAGGAGTTTACCGCAGCGGGCGTTGAGGATTCCATAAGCCAGATCCCCCAGATACTTGCAGAGGGCTTCGGCATCACCGTGGACGGACTTTTGGAGCAGCTCATCACCACCGCTACCTTTGACCGCCTTGAGCATCATATAACCGATGATATCACCGCATCCGAAGAGGAGATCAAGGCCGTTTATGACGAGCAGCTCGCACTTCTCAAGCAGTATATCGATCAGGAACCCTATAACATGGTCAACTACTGGAACGGCGGCATAGTAATGCTTTATAAGATCGATGGCTATGATGCTTACAAATGGGCGCTTATCCCCATCTCTCCTGAGCAGACTCAGGTGCTGAACTCCCTTGAAGAAAGCGATCCCGATGCATATGAAAAGCAGCTCAAGGCTGACCTTGCCATAATCGAGGGCGCCGCAAAGCAGGCTCATGCTTCCGTAAATACCGAAGAGGATCTGATCGCTCTGATCGAGACCTACGGCGGCGGCATCTATACTGCAGATACCATTCCTCAGGAGACCGGCTATATCCTCACCGAGCAGTCCACCGAGATCAGCGCAAACGCTGTTAAAGCCGCGCTTGAGCTTAAAAATGTCGGCGACTTCACCGAGCCCGTTGCCACCAACGAAGGCTACTATATCATCATGAAGACCGATGATATCGAGCCCGGCGAAATGCCCTTTGAAGATGTGCGTCATTATTTCGTTGCCACTGCCGACGAGACCGCGAAGACCACCGCATATGAAGCCCTGCTTCTTTCCTGGGTCGACGAATACGAGACTGCAACTTATCCCGAGAATCTGTTCGCAGAAACCAAATAAATACTTTGAGGCGGAATTCTTTCCGCCTCTTTTTGTAAAAGGAGAATAGATATGAACGCACAGTGGATTTGGTATCCCGGAGATTTTGAAATACGTCATTATTTGCTTCTGCATACCCGCAGGCAGGAATATGATGTGAATTATCCCGCAGTATGGCATTGCGATTCGACCTATATGAACGTAAGGTTTTCATATGAATTTGAAGCAGCCGAGGATTCCGATTTTACGGCTTACTGCATCGGAAACGGCTATGTGCAGCTTGACGGAGTACGTTATCCTTTCGGCAAAAAGGTAGGTCTTTCCGCGGGAAAGCACAGCATTATGGCTTCCGTTATCAGCGACGGGAAAATGCCCGCTATGTTTATTGATTCAAAATACCTGAAGACAAATGGAGAATGGAAAGCCAACAACTATGATCCCAACTGGGTGAACGCGGGAACAAGGAAGGAATACACAAAAGCGCAGGATGACCCCAATGTGTTCCCATTCAAATACCGCAGCATCGATATTTCTCAAAAACGCGAAATAAACGGCGGCGTTCTCTACGATTTTGGTCGTCAGACCTTTGCGAAAGTTAGGTTCTCAGCTCCAAACGGTGCGTCGATATATTACGGCGAATCCGAGACCGAAGCGCTTGATACCAAGGACGCATACATCAGATTCAAGGTTTCGGGCGATGTTTCGATAGATGCATGCGCTTTCAGGTATCTGTTTATAAAGGGAGAGCACAGCGAGCCGAAAGCCGAATACGAGTATCTTCCCATAGAGAAAAAAGCTGCTTTCAAAAGTTGTGACGAGCTTCTTGATAAGATTTACGATATTTCCGAATATACATTTGAATTGAACAGCAGGGAATTTTTCCTGGATGGCATCAAGAGAGACAGATGGTGCTGGTCGGGCGATGCATATCAGAGTTATTTTGTAAACGATTATCTGTATTTTGATACCGATATCACAAGGCGCACCATGATAGCCCTGCGCGGCAAGGATCCCGTGCTTGAAAACATCAATACGATCCTTGATTATTCGCTCTATTGGGTAATAAGCCTTGAGATGTATTACAATAACACCGGCGATAAAGAGTTCATCCGCTCGCTTTATCCAAAGCTTGTAAGCATGATGGAGTTTTTGGGTAAGCGTATAGATGATAAAGGCTTTATTACAGGCAAAAAAGAAGACTGGACATTCATTGATTGGGCTCAGATAGATAAGACCGGCGCCGTATGCGCAGAGCAGATGCTGCTTGCAAGGGCGTATGAAGCCGCAGCTAAGATCATGAACATATTGGATCTTGATGGGTCAGAATATATCGCAAAGGCCAAAAAGCTGCTTGAAAATATTGATAAATATTATTGGAACGAGGAAAAGGGCGCATATATCGATTCCTTTGAATCGGGCAAAAATAATATTACCCGCCATGCAAATATATTCGCGCTTCTGTTTGGCTATGCAGATGAAGAGCGCAGAAATACATTAATAAAAAATGTTATTAAGAACGATAAAGTTCCTGCCATCACAACGCCTTATTTCAAGTTCTTTGAGCTTGACGCGATGTGCGCTATCGGGGATATCGATTATGTTATAAACATGATACGCTCATATTGGGGCGGAATGGTAAAGCTCGGCTGCACCACCTTCTGGGAGGAATATGTTCCCGAGCAGGAGGGCGTCAGGCATTACGAGATGTACGGTATGCCCTATGGCAAGAGCCTTTGCCATGCATGGTCTTCAAGCCCGATATATCTTCTTGGCAGATATGTTCTTGGCGTATACAAAACCGATACCGCTTATAACACTTATTGCGTTGAACCCTATACCGGTAATGAGCTTACCTGCTACTCGGGCAAGGTACCCCTTGGGGAAAACGGCATAGTAAAGGTCGAAAGGCAAGGCAATAAGTTTACCGTTGTTTCCGATCGCGAAGGAGGAAAGCTTATCCTTGGCGGCAAGGAATATGAGATCAGGGCAAATGAAGAGCTTGCGGTTGAAATCTGACAGATAAGGAGGAAGAATTATGAGCACGAATCCGGAGAAAGAATTTGTATCCCGCGGATTGGAAGGTTATGAAGGGATGAAGGTGGAGGAATATACCTTTGCTTCTCTTGTAAACTATCATGGCGAAAATGAAGACTATAAGCTCGATGTTATCTCTCCCGAAAAGGAATATGACTCAAAAAGACCTGCATTTGTGTTCATCCACGGCGGCGGGTTTGTTCAAGGCAACGATAAAAGGCAAAGATATGTGCCCGTTTTTGCAAAGGTGCTGACAGAGCTTGGCTGCGTAGTAGTATCTCCCGATTATCCAGTATATGACAGCAGCGAGCAAAGAGACAGCTCGGGCGATTTTGTCCGCGGTGCGGGGAAGGCTGCCGAGGCCGTTCTTATCGCAGTCGAATATATCAAGGAAAATGCAGAAAAGTTTAACATTGATCCCGAAAGGATTGCCATCGGCGGCGGCAGTGCAGGCGGTATGACTGCGTTTTATCTGCTTGAGCATTTAAGCAAGAATTTCAAAATGTTCCTGAACTGCTGGGGCGCACCAAAACCATATGTGCCCGATGTCAAGGGGTTCCCGCCGACTCTTTCCATTCACGGTACTGCCGATCAGGCTGTGGGCTTTGAGCTCGAAGCGCCGATACAAAACGCACTTGAAAAAGAGGGCATCGACCATCTGCTCATAGCTATCGAAGGAGCGCCGCATACCCCCATTGCTTTTAAGGACCAATATATGCCTACGCTTATAGAGTGGGTCAAAAAGTATCTTCTGTAAAATAAAAACTGCATGCAAGCAGCATGCAGTTTTTTATATGCTCATGAGCGTCAAAGGAGCGTTACTTCACGGAAATATTCGGGTCTGTGATAATCGGGCTTTTCTGTCATTATTGGATAGCGGGTAATATAATGCGGTTTTTCCGTATGATCGCCGCATTTGTAGAAATTGCAGGATATGACGCTGCCTGAGGCAAGAGGTTTTATATCAGGGAAACATGAGGTGATGACAGAGTAGGGGATGCAATAGCTTACACGCCATTTTTCGCCGTCCCAGCCGGAAGCATATTTTTCAAATATGCTCTCGTCGTTTCTGTCGATGGGGTAGGTCTCATGCCTTCCGAAGCTGTGCTTCAAAAGCATGGTGCCAAGGCTGTTCATTTCTATGTTTATATAAGGCAGTTCTTTTTTGCTGTCGGGTCTGAAAAAGAATTCCACGCAGCTGTCGGTGCAGACTGCGGAATTGTTTTGAGTCTGTTTAGCTCTTGGCGCTTTGCTTTCATATACGGTAAAACCCACATGGATGCCCCTGTCGCTGTAGCCGATGTGAACGTATACTTTTCCATCGTAACCGTTAGGGTTGCCCCAGGGATACTCGGTGAGCTCAAAAGAATACGCGCTATCGGTAAAAATCTCTTTACCGCCGCTGATATAAGGCATGTTATCTTTTTTCATTATTTTCATCTCGCAATACTGTTATTTGTTGTTATTGTATCAAATGATCTTAAATTTTACAAATAGACACTTGATAAAATTATAACGATGGCGTATAATATTGGATGAAAATATTTTAGGAGGTTGCTTCTATCATGATTAAGATTGGCATTAACGGCTTCGGTCGTATCGGCAGACTCGTTTTCAGGGCTTCCCTGGATCATGCAAACGTCGAAGTCGTTGGCATCAATGACCTGATCACCCCCGACTACATGGCTTACATGCTCAAGTATGACACCGTTCATGGCAAGTTCGAGGGCACTGTTGACTATACCGAGAATTCCATCATCGTCAACGGCAAAGAGATCCCCGTTTTCTCCTGCAAGAACCCCGCTGACCTGCCCTGGGGCAAAGTCGGTGCTGAGTACGTTGTAGAGTCCACCGGTCTGTTCCTCACCAAGGAAAAGGCACAGGGCCACATCGATGCAGGCGCTAAGAAGGTTGTTATGTCCGCTCCTTCCAAGGATGACACCCCCATGTTCGTTATGGGCGTAAACAACACCACTTACACCCCCGACATGACCTTCGTTTCCAACGCTTCCTGCACCACCAACTGCCTGGCTCCCGTTGCTAAGGTTCTCCATGACAACTTCGGCATCACCGACGGTCTCATGACCACCGTTCATGCTACCACCGCTACCCAGAAGACCGTTGACGGTCCCTCTGCTAAGGACTGGCGCGGCGGCCGTGCTGCAGCTGGCAACATCATCCCCTCTTCCACCGGCGCTGCAAAGGCTGTTGGCAAGGTTATCCCCTCCCTCAATGGCAAGCTCACCGGTATGTCCATGCGTGTTCCCACTCTGGACGTTTCCGTTGTTGACCTGACCGTCAATCTGGCTAAGCCCGCTAAGTATGACGAAATCTGCGCTGCTATGAAGGCCGCTTCCGAAGGCGAACTCAAGGGCATCCTCGGCTACACCGAAGACGCTGTTGTTTCTTCCGACTTCATCGGCGATGCACGTACCTCCATCTTCGACGCTAAGGCCGGTATCGCTCTTACCGACACCTTCGTTAAGGTTGTTTCCTGGTACGACAACGAGTGGGGTTACTCCAACAAGGTCGTTGACCTCATCGAGTACATGGCTACCGTTGACCACAAGTAATTCTTAATTGCTTAATTAAAGGCTCTTTCCTTTGGGAAGGGCCTTTTTGTTTTACATCGGTCTGCGCATTGAAAAGTGAGCGTTTATTTGTTATAATGTATGTATATACAAAAACGAAAAAGGTGAAGCAAAATGAATAAAGCATTGTTCGATTATATCAAAAACAGCCCCTCTCCTTTCCATGCTGTAGCATATACCGTGAAGCTTCTTGAAAGCGACGGCTTTACCCGCCTTGACGAGAGCAAACCTTGGGAAATGGAAGCAGGCAAGGGCTATTATGTGACAAGAAACGGCTCTTCGGTCATCGCTTTCAGAGCGCCTCAAAAGGATTTTGTGGGCTTTATGATGACCGCATCTCATTGCGACAGTCCCACCTTTAAGATCAAGGAAAACGCCGAGCTTTCCGACCCCAATTTCGTGCGCCTTTCCGTTGAAAGGTACGGCGGCATGATCTGCTCCACCTGGATGGACAGACCCTTGTCCGTAGCCGGCAGAGCCATAGTGAAGACTCAGAACGGTGCTCAGATGAAGCTGGTAGATATTGAAGAACCCTGCGCTCTCATTCCCAATGTTGCGATTCATATGAACCGCACCGCAAATGACGGCATGAAGTTCAACCCTGCTGTTGATATGCTGCCTTTGTTTGCCCAGGGCGAAGAAAAAGGCTCCTTCAAGAAAAGGATAGCCAAGGCTGCAGGCGTTGAAGAAGCAGATATCATCACCACCGATCTTTTTGTATACAATGTCCAGGAGGGCATCGAGTGGAACGGATATATTTCCGCGCCGAGGCTGGACGACCTCCAGTGCGGCTTCTCTGCTCTGACTGCTTTCAGAAACGCCGAAAAGAGCGAGAGCGTGCCCGTATACTGCCTGTTTGATAACGAAGAAGTCGGCAGCACCACCAAGCAGGGTGCAGCATCCACCTTCCTTGCCGATGTGCTTGAAAGGATAAGTGCATGCGCAGGTCTCACCGTATCCGAGCATAAGGCAAAGATCGCCAGCTCCTTCCTCGTTTCCTGCGATAACGCGCATGCGGTCCATCCCAATCATCCCGAATATCAGGATAAAAACCATGCTGTTTATATGAACAAGGGCATCGTAATCAAGTATAACGCGAGCCAGAAGTATACCTCCGACGGTGTTTCTTCTGCGATCTTCCAGCTTGTCTGCAATAAGGCAGGTGCGCCCTTCCAGCTGTACGCTAACCGCGCCGATATGGCGGGCGGCGGGACCCTCGGCAATATCGCAAACACTCAGGTCTCCTTAAATACCGTCGATATCGGTCTGCCTCAGGTCGCAATGCACTCCGCATATGAAACCGCAGGCGCAAAGGATACCAAGTCCTGCGTTGATGCGCTTACCGTGTTCTACAGCTCCGCTCTTAAGATCAGCGGCGACGGAATATATGAACTTGTGTGAGGTAAACGATGTTCAGACAAATGAGGCGCTCGGGGCAGCTGCTGCCTGAGAGCGAAAGCATAAAGATACTTATGAATTCCACTTCCGGCGTTCTGAGCCTGCTTGGCGATGACGGTTATCCCTACGGAGTTCCGCTTTCCTATTCGTATGATGACGGAAAGCTCTATTTCCACTGCGCAAAGGTCGGTCATAAGATCGATGCCGTAAAGAATTACGATAAGGCATCCTTCTGCGTTATAGAAAAGGATCAGGTAGTGGAAGAAGAGTATACCTCTTATTACAGAAGTGTCATTGCTTTTGGTAAAGTGCATGTGGTTGAGGATGAAAATGAAAAGCTCAGGATAATCAATCACATCGCCGCCAAATATGTACCCGGCAGGGAAGAAGCACGCAAAATCGCCATAAACAAGGAGTTTGCCGGTATGGCGATAATACAAATGGATATAGAGCACCTGACAGGTAAAGAAGCTCGGGAGCTCATGGAAGCAAGAAAACGGGCGTAAACAATTATTGAATTAACGTGTTCTTAGCGGAATCTTAGCGGCGTACGCAATCGAAAAATAGTATAATTATATCGTCAAATAATATATTGGCTATTTTGATGTTCAGAAGGGATGAAGTGATTGTATCGCAGAATAACGCACAGGCTGCAGGAAAAGCTGTCGGAAGCGCTGAAAGCCGTTTTGCCGGTAATGTTCATAGTAATATTGCTGTCGTTTACGATAGCCCCGATACCCACGGGCATAATGATGGCATTTTTAACGGGCGGTGCGCTTTTGATCATAGGTATGATGTTTTTTACCCTCGGCGCGGAACTTGCCATGGAACCGATGGGCGAAAAACTTGGTACGCAGATAACCAAAACCAAAAGATTATGGCTTATAATCCTTCTGGGGTTCCTTTTGGGTTTTGTTATAACCATATCTGAACCCGATCTGCAGGTGCTTGCAAATCAGGTTCCGGCAATACCCAATATGACGCTTATTCTGGCTGTCGCTATAGGCGTTGGTATATTTCTTGCAGTTGCCATTTTGCGAATGCTGTTTTCCGTACCTCTTCCGCATATGCTGATAGGGTTTTATCTGCTCGTTTTTGCTCTTGCGGTATTTGTACCGGAAAACTTCCTTGCAGTAGCTTTTGACTCCGGCGGTGTTACCACAGGACCTATGACCGTACCTTTCATAATGGCTTTTGGTATCGGTATTTCTTCGATACGAAGCGACCGTCATGCCTCCGATGACAGCTTCGGTCTTGTTGCGCTTTGCTCAATAGGTCCCATCATTGCGGTTTTGCTGCTTGGTCTCATATATAAGCCTGCGGATGCATCATATGTGGCATATGTAATGCCCGAGATCGACCATTCGGTCACTCTTGCCAATATGTTTGTGCATGAGATCCCGGAGTACATGAAGGAGATATCTATAGCGCTTGCGCCGATAATAGCTTTTTTTGCTGTATTTCTCATGTTCGGACTTAAGCTTGAAAAGAGAACGCTGCTGAGAATATGCGTGGGTGTGCTCTTTACCTATATCGGGCTTGTGACCTTTCTTACCGGTGTAAACGTGGGCTTCATGCCTGCGGGCAACTACCTTGGTCAGACCATAGCTGCACTTGAGTATAAGTATATCATAGTGCCCATCGGTATGGTGATAGGTTACTTTATCGTTATGGCAGAGCCTGCCGTTTATGTACTCATGAAGCAGGTTGAGGAGATAACCGACGGCGCTATTTCCGGAAATGCATTGAAAACCAGCCTCAGCATAAGCGTTGCGGTATCTATAGGTTTTGCAATGCTCAGAGTTCTTACCGGAATATCGATATTCTATTTTGTAATTCCCGGATATTTTGTAGCCCTTGTGCTGGCTTTCTTTGTCCCCAAGCTCTTTACAGCGATCGCATTTGACTCGGGCGGTGTTGCTTCGGGTCCCATGACTGCGACCTTCCTTCTGCCCTTTGCAATGGGCGCCTGTAATGCAGTGGGCGGCAATGTCATAACCGATGCATTCGGTGTCGTTGCTATGGTTGCAATGACTCCGCTTATAACCATTCAGGTGCTTGGACTTATTTATAAGATCAAATCCTCCCGTCATACCGATGAAAAGGCAGTTCCGGATTCCACTCTTGCTGCTATCGGTGACTATGACATAATCGATCTGTAAGGAGGAAGGGTATTGAGCGAGCTTTATTTTATGGTCACAATAACCGACCGTATGAATCTGCCTTCGTTTGAGGCGGTATATAAGGAAAATCACATTACCACTAATTTCATAACCCTTGGTTACGGAACCGCAAGCAGCGATATATTGGGCGTATTGGGTCTGGATAACCTTGAAAAGGCTGTCTGCTTTACAGTTGTGACCGATAAGGTTTGGGAAATCGTAAAAAAAGGACTGAAGAAGCGTCTGCATATCGACATCCCGGGTACGGGCATAGCTTTTACGGTACCTATGAGCAGCATAGGCGGAAGGCGAGAACTGATGTTTTTGACCGAGGAACAGAATTATGAAAAGGGGGAAGAGAGCACATTGAAGGATACCGCATATGAGCTGCTCGTAGTCATAGCTAATCAGGGCTACAGTGATCTGATAATGAATTCTGCCCGCGAGTTTGGCGCAGGCGGCGGAACCGTTATCCACGCCAAGGGCACGGGTATGGAAAGAGCCGAAAAATTCTTCGGTATCTCCCTTGCAAGCGAAAAGGATATCATTTTCATCGTGGCAAAATCGGAAGAAAAATCCGCTATTATGCAGTCCATTATGAAAAACAACGGCATGACCAACAAAGCAAAGGCTATCGTTTTCTCGCTTCCCGTAACCGATACCGCAGGACTTCGGCTTATAGAGGAAGACGAGGAATCCGCATAAAGGAGGGAATACTTTGACTTTCAAGTTTGAAACCTATCCCGACGGGAGACAAAAAGTGATCGTAACCGAAGGTACCGCATGGGTAGCATACCGCGATCTTGGCGGGACTACTCTTGTAAAAGAAGTGACCGACAGCTGGGACGAAGGCACAGGAGAGACCCTTCTGGGCGTTTTCGATACCAAAGAAAAAGCAGAAAGCGTATAAAAAAGTATCCGCAATACCAAAGCGTATTGCGGATATGTTTTTTATGTTAGATTTTTCTTGCAGCTTCAACCACCCAAGCGATCTTCTCGTCGGGAAGTGAGCCGTCCAAAGAGCAGTCGGCGCCGAGTATGTAGCCCTTTTTGCCGCCCTTTGAAATAAGGTTTTTGACCTCTTCTTCGATCTGCTCGCGTGTTGCGGTGTAGAGGAAGGTGCCGGGTCTATTGTCGAAGCCGCCCCAAACGGTAACGCCGAAATGATCCTTTGCTTCCTGAATATCCATGATATCGATATACCTTGACCAGCTGATGACGGGAGCCTTGTAGTCCTTCCATACGGACAGGCGGTTAGGTACCTCTTCCCATGCGCAGAAGTGGATGGCGTTCATATCGGATAGGGTGTTTGCGTAATCGAGCACTGCTTTATCGCTGGGAGTTACCCAATCGCGATATTCTTCTTCAGTAAAACGGTTTACCTCGCCGTTTTGCACGCTGTAGAAAATACCGTCAACTCCCGATTCCTTGATAAGACCGCATACCAAATGCTTAACATCTTGCGCAATAATATTTAAGGCGTATTTCATGGCATCCGGGTCTTCGTATATAAGCTTCATCATCATGGGATAGCCTACGGCAAGGCGCAGATAGGATAGGGGAGCAAAAACGAGATAGATTGCAGCACATTCGCCGTTCAAGGCTTTTACGACCTTCTTGGTGCGCTCAATGGGACCTCTTATATAAGGGTGATCAGGGCCAAGCGGCTCGATCTTATAAAGATCCTTGGCGCTTTCAATGTTCTTTAGTATATCGGAAGGCCAGCCAAAGTATTTGTCGCCTGAAAGCTTCATGAGATCAACATCGGTATTTTTGAAAAACTCCGCCTGATGCTGGGCAAACTTATCGTCGTCATCCCAGTATTCGCTTGGTACATGCTTCCACATTGATACCGGAACATGATCGGTCTCAAGTCCCTTGAAAGCAGCTATAACGCGTTCTCTTTTGTTCATGGTCGTACACCTCCATTTGATTGTATTAAAGCCCCATATGGTATAAATACAATATACCATATAGGGCTTTGTTTTCTCTACGCAGTTTTGATCATTTTTAGTGTAAAATCGGCTAAGTTTATATCAATAATGCTTTTCAAGCTCGTCGCGGATCACCTTTGTCCACTTGATAACAGCTTCAGTATCGCCCGAGGTTGTCTCAAGATCCTTTAAGGTAATGTCCCATTTGCATTTGTTTGCATTGCATATATCTATTACATTTCTAAGTTCGCCTCTGACAAAGTCTTCGTCAACGCCTCTGGAGCAGGCGGAGGAAGGATTGGGTCTCCATGATAGAACATAGTCGCTTCCGATCTGCTCGGCGCATTTCTTTACGTTTGCAAAGGGAGAAACGGCTATCCTGCGAAGGTTGTTCAGGGTTTTTATAACGTCAATCTTGTGTGTCAGATCCTCACAGCAGCCGTATGCGGTAAGACCGTAGCGCTCAAGTATGGGCTTTTGATACCTGAACATGAACTCGTCAAATTGAGCGGGACCGAAGGTTGTGTATTCCTGCGCTGCCATATATCCCCAAAGCTGCTTGGTGGAAACAGGCTTATCGGAAGCGGAAGGATCTTCAAGCTCGCGGCAATAGGGCATGGCTTGGTTCTGGTGATTGCAAAGCCTGAAACCGCCTTTAGCTTCGGTCTGATCGATATGCTCAAGGATCCTGTCGCGCATATAAGCTAAAAGCTCATGCAGCCATTCGGGGCGGTCATATGCATCCCACATAATTTGCTCAAGACCGCGGATCTTGGCTATTGCGGTGGAAATATCATTTTGCCACATGCCGCAAAGGGGAGCCTGACGGTCGACCACAACATCGAGTGTACCGCTCAGCACTTCCTGAAGCCTTTCAAGCTTTTTCTGTGTGGTTTCTTCGTTTACACGGTAGGGGAGAACGCAAAGCTTTTTAATGTCCTCTTCCTCTACTATCGAAGGGTTGTATCTGGCGCAAAGCACATCGCCGACCTTTTCTTCAAGCTCTGCTGGTACGCCGAATACGCCGTCGGGATGAACGTCAACATCTGCCCTTACGGTAAGATAGGGCTCGGTGATGGTATCATCCGTCTTTATCCTTTTAAGGTAGAGCTTGTAGAGCAGATCATATTCGATAGAGCGCAGGTAAGGGTCGGTGCTCTTTAGGTTGATACCTTCTTCGTATTCATAGAAAGGCACTTTGCGGATATAGATCGGAGGGCGGGAGAATATGAGGCTGTTATGATCGCGCCAAAGATCGCGGCGTCTGTTCATTTCCGGGCTTACGGCAAATTCATATACTTCCTTTGCAAGATCACGAATATATTGTATCTCATTCATCTTTTCTTCCTCCAATAAACTGGGATGATTTATTATAACATGAATGAATTCGATCGGGAAAGGTATTTTTCATACTAAAAATTGTATTATTGCGATATAAAAAGCGGACTTTTACAAGTCCGCTCAATAGTTTTTTGAATTGATCTCAAAAAATGCTCTGGGGTGATCGCAGGTAGGACAAACCTCGGGCGCATGTGCGCTGATAACGATATGACCGCAGTTTCTGCATTCCCAGATCTTAACATCGCTCTTTTCAAATACCTTATTGGTTTCCACGTTTTTGAGCAGCGCACGAAATCTTTCCTCATGATGCTTTTCGATCGCCGCCACAAGCTTGAAACGCGCTGCAAGCTCCAAAAAGCCCTCTTCCTCGGCTGTTTTGGCAAAGGATGCGTACATGTCCGTCCATTCGTAATGCTCGCCGTCAGCGGCATATCCGAGGTTTTCTAAAGTGCGGGGCGAAATGCCGTTAAGCTCTTTGAACCAAAGCTTTGCATGCTCGCGCTCGTTGTGCGCTGTCTTTAAGAATATATCCGCAATTTGCTCATAGCCTTCCTTTTTTGCAATCGAAGCAAAATAGGTGTACTTGTTCGTTGCCTGAGATTCGCCCGCAAAAGCCGCTTCAAGATTCTTCTCAGTCCTTGTGCCCGCATATTTGTTAGCCGGCTCATCAGTGATGATCTCAAGGTTATCCAGCCTTGCTTTGCAAACGGGACATACCTCTTCGTAGCCTTTGGGCAGCTCAAAGACCTCGCCGCAGACCTTGCATCTGTATTTTACCATAAAAAAACCTCCCATTGCTTGGTAATAATATTATCCGCCGCAATGGGAAGTCTATGCATGTTTTATTTGAGCATTGCCTCGATCTGAGCCTTGGGCCTTACACCGACAGCTGCCTGAACGGGTTTGCCGTCCTTGAATACGATTAAAGTGGGGATGCTGGCGATACCGAAGGATGCTGCAAGCTCGGGCTCTTCGTCGACGTTTACCTTGCCGATCTTTACCTTGCCTTCGTTTTCGTTTGCGATCTGTTCAAGAATCGGAGCGATCATTCTGCAGGGACCGCACCATACCGCCCAGAAATCAAGCAGCACGGGAATATCGGACTTAATAACTTCCTGATCGAAATTTGCTTTGGTGATCTTTACTTCTGCCATTATAATTACCTCCGAAAATGTTACTTATGCTTGTAGTAAAGCAGACAGTGGCAAAAACCTTCAAAATCGGGATCCTTGATCTGGTCCCTGAATTCTTTGCACATACACTTGTTGTCCTCGGTCATTTCAAGGCGGCAGGGGCAATATCCACCCTTGGCTTCAAGACCTTCCTTGACCATTTTCACAACAGCTTCATCGGGATTTAATGTGATCTTCATAAGTTTCTGCCCTTCCTTTTCTTTGAGCATAGTATAACACATTTTCTGCATGTTTAACGTGACAAGGTCACCAAAATTTATTTGTGACAATTACCGCCGCAGTTGTGGTCATGACTATCGCAGCTGTGGTCAGAGCAATTATGATCGGCGCAATCGTGATCGCCATGAGAATGACCGTGGTGATCGCAGTTTGCATTGGGATCATAGCTGAGCTCTCCCTTTGCAAGAGCTTTCACGGCCTCGTCTGCATCGCCCTTAACGCCTGCATAAAGAGCGATACCTGCCTGAGCAAGAGCCATCTGTGCGCCCATACCAATGCCGCCGCAGATAAGCGCATCGACCTTATTCAGCTTTAAGAAGCCAGCAAGTGCGCCATGTCCCGAGCCGTTGGTATCTGCAACAACCGCAGATACGATCTGACCGTTTTCAATGTCATAAACCTTAAACTGTTCGGTGTGACCGAAATGCTGGAATATCTGTCCGTTCTCAAAAGTTACTGCGATCCTCATTGTATGTTCTCCTTTTTCGATATTTATATTGGTCAAGGAATCAATGCATCTGCCAAATTTGCAGCCTGTAAAGCTTCCATCGCACAGCCTGTAATTGCCGCCGCTTATGAGCAGCCTGCGTCCTTCCACAAGCACCTTTGAAAGCTTAAAACGGGCGCTTTCGTATACTTCGGTCACCGTAGTTCTGGAAATATCCATCTGACGGGCACATTGCTCATGCGTCATTTTCTCGTGGTCTACAAGTCGTATAACCTCAAATTCATCCACGCTTAGCAATATGTCCTCAAGCGCGCCGGGCTTATCCGGTGAAAAACTTAAGCATACGGGCTCTGCGCAAACCCTTCTGAAACGCTGCGGTCTTGGCATGACTTCAACTCCTTTTCCGTCATATGTCGATTATAACACGTTTTTGCTTTTTGTAAAGCCCCAAACCCTTGTTGACAATATGCTCTGCATATGCCTATAATCAATTAACATGATTTGCGAGGAAAGAAAATGGTAGAAGTAGTTGCCGCAATAATCAGGGATCGAGATAAATTTCTGATATGTCAGCGTCCGGAAAACAAAAAGAGAGCGCTTATGTGGGAGTTCCCCGGCGGAAAGATTGAAGCAGGAGAAACGCCCGAGGCTGCGCTGAAAAGGTAACTCATGGAAGAGCTTGGGATTAAGGTCAAGCCTGAGAGCATGTTCTTTGACACCGTTTATGAGTATCCCGATATAACTGTACATATTACTTTTTATAACACCTATATCATCGGCGGCGAGATAACACAAAAAGAGCATCATGATATCAGATGGATAAGCGCAGATGAGGTTGATCTGTTTACTTTCTGCCCTGCGGACAAAGGCATAATAGATAAGATCGTCGAAAAGGAAAACAAAAGACGTGAAGTATTAAAGAACCTTACCGTGGAGTGCGCCAAGGAAAACGATCTTGACGATATACTCTGTCTTTATACTCAGCTCAGCCCGATAAACGACGGCTCGGGCGATGTACACGGCGTCTTTGGGAATATACTAAAAAACGAAGGGCAGTATATAATTCTTGCAAAGGTAAACGGAAAAGCAGTATCTTCCTGTGCGCTCAATATCATTCAAAACCTGACCCACGGAGCAAGACCCTATGCGGTGGTGGAAAACGTGGTGACCGAAAAGGAATACAGAGGTTTTGGGCTTGCTTCAGCCTGCCTTGATAGAGCAAGGGATATAGCAAAAGAGCATAATTGCTACAAAATAATGTTAATGACAGGGTCAAAGAAAGAATCGACATTGCGCTTTTACGAGCAGGCGGGATACGACAGATACTCAAAAACCGCAATGAATCAAAGGCTTTGAAAGAAAGGTGCCGCAGATGAAGGTCTATGCAAAGGATAAGTTTTTTTCGGATAACATCGGCATCAAACTTATGCCGCATCGCGATGACCGCGATGAACCCGAGCATCTGCACGAGTTTATTGAAATGGTGTACATCGTCTCCGGAAGCGGTGTGCATGGGGTCGGCGGAAGGGAATACAGGGTAGAACGCGGCAGCCTTTTATTTATAAACTATCGTCAGATACATTATTTTAGAATGGATGAACTGATGGAGTATATCGATATACTAATAGATCCCAAATGGATATCGGAAAAGCTGATAGATTCCGAAAACGCTTTCGAGCTGCTTACGCTTACCGCGTTTTCTGATTTCCAATCCCTTGAGATGGGGCGATCGATGATAAGGTTTGAAGGCGCAGCAAGGAGCAGGATAGAACGTCTGCTTGAAATGATGCGAGCCGAATATGAAAACAAGGAAAAGGGCTATGAATCGGTGCTCAAAGCTCAACTGAATATACTTCTTACTCTTGTTTTCAGAAAAATGCTGCCAATGGTCGGAAATCTTGACTTTGCCGAATATATCAAAGAGCATTGCGATGAAAAGCTGACCCTTGAATCGCTTGCAAAGGACTGCTTTTATAATCCTTCCTATTTCAGCAGGTTTTTCAAAGAGCATTATGGGATGACCGTTACCGAATACATCAGTAAAAGCAGAATCGAAAAGGCATCGGAGCTGCTTGAAGATACAACGCTCAGCATCGGTGAAATCATGGAACAAGTAGGCTATTCGGGGAAAACGGCTTTTTATAAGCGCTTTGCTGAGATAAAGGGAATGACTCCTCAGCAGTACAGAAAAAGTAAAAATCAGGTACCGACGAGGTAACCTCAGGGCATTGAAGAAGATATCACCGTATGTTATCATTTGCATACGGTGATAAAATTTTATATAAGGAGTGATAACATGATTCCAAAAGACGTTGTTAAGCTCAATTATGACTATATTCGTGATAAGGTATATGCATGCTGGATTGGCAAGAACATCGGTGGTACGATCGGAGGTCCTTTTGAGGGCAGGAGGGAGATCCTGGATGTTCCGGGCTTTACCACTCAAAAAGGTGATCCTCTGCCAAACGATGACCTTGACCTGCAGCTCATCTGGCTTTGCGCAATGGAAGAGGTAGGTCCGTATCAGCTCGGATCAAACGAGATCGGCGATTATTGGCTCTCATATCTTCCCGCCCCCTGGAATGAATACGGAATAGGCAAAGCCAATATGCGCGCGGGCATTCCCGCACCCCTTTGCGGTGAAATGAATAACGGGTATTGGAGGCATTCCAACGGCGCCTGGATCCGCTCCGAGATATGGGCTTGCTTCGCTCCCGGATATCCTGAGGTCGCAAGAAGATACGCTTTTGCCGATGCCTGCATAGATCACGGAATGGGTGAGGGTACTGTAGCGGAGCAGTTCACAGCAACCATGGAATCCCTTGCATTTTTTAATAATGACATAAGGGATATTCTGAATAAATCACTTGAAGCCATACCCGCAAACAGCAGGGTTGCAAGGGCGGTCAAAACAGCCATGGACGGCTATGATTCCGGCAAGCCATGGCAGGATGTAAGGAACGAGCTTGTACGCAACAGCGAGGATATCGGCTGGTTCATGGCTCCCGCAAATGTAGGCTACGTTGTGCTCGGTCTTCTTTACGGGGAAGGTGACTTCAAAAAGTCCATGCTCACTGCCGTGAACTGCGGTGATGATACCGACTGCACCGGTGCTACAGTAGGAGCGTTTTTGGGTATCCTTGGCGGCACTAAGGGCATCCCTGAGGATTGGGCGGATTTCATCGGCGATGAGATAGTAACGGTTTCTATCGACAGAACCTTTAACAATATCCGTTATCTGCGCACCGTGGATGAGCTCACTCAGCGTGTAATGAACATGATCCCATCCGTTCTTACAGCCAATAATCTTCCCTGTGTCTGGACTTCAGGCGAAAGTGTTCTGATCGATCATTTCCCGCCTTGCCCTTCCGGTGTATTGCATGACTCGGCATATGACCGTGACCCAATGAACCGCCCGCAGTATATTATCGAAGCCTACAATAATCACATTATGCGCGCGGTTGTCGAATTCGATAAAGAGCCTGCGCTCGCTGTCGGCGAATCTGTAAACGTGACCGTTCGCTTTGTAAACAAGCTTTATATTCCCGTGAATGTAGATGTAAGGCTGATACTTCCCGAAGGCATAAGCGCGGATAAAAAAACTACCCGCGTATATTGTGATCATTGCTTCCGCGATAAGGGCGATAAAGCGCATTTCACCTTTACCGCAGCAGAGGAAATGGCGCCTATCAACAGGATCATCGTTGAAGGAATTGTTACCGGCCGCCATACCCCCATACTTTTTGAGATCCCGATAATTGCAAAATAAAGCTAAAAGACCTCCGCGTCAAATGGCGGGGCTTCGTAAAACAGTTATTTTGAAAAATGCTTGAAAACGACTGTTTTCAAGGGACGGCGTGACTTCGGTCACGCCGTTTCCTTTTTCGCAAGTTCTTCCAAAGGGATAAAGCCGATGC
>SVHB01000024.1 GCA_015056005.1 Clostridiales bacterium | reverse complement strand
AATCTGTGTCGTATAACTCCCCTGATAATAAATCACGAGGAACCCATACTTTACGGGTTCCTCGTAAGCTATCGTATGAAATTTACTGATCAAAAAGCCGCGGGATCCAAGGGTTGCAAACCCTTGGGCCCAGAGCTCGAGAGGGCGCAGCCATCTCGAACGTCTCTCTTGTATAACCGCCCACAAAATAAATCACGAGTGGCCCATACCTGCCGGGCCACTCGTAAGCTACAGTATGAAATTACTAAATCCTAATGCCGCGGGTTCCAAGGGATGCAATCCCTTGGTCAGAGAGCTCGAGAGGTGAAACCTCTCGAACGTCCCCCGGGCTTGGGGAAGGGTGAAACCCTTCACCAAAAACCGTCCCCTCTCCCCCTACACGCGTCCTATGTCAGAACGCTTGTGCAGGTCGGTGAAGGTGATGCAGTTCGCGGCGGTATAGGCGTCGCGGATAGAATTTTCGAAGGTATCGGCTACGGCGGAGACAGCGAGGACTCTTCCGCCGGAGGTGAGCACTGCGCCGTCGAGGGCGCCGGTACCCATCTTGGTACCTGCATGGAATACGATCGCGCCGCCCTCCTGAGCTTCATCGATGCCGGAGATGGGATAACCGGTCTGATAAGAGCCGGGATAGCCGCCGGAAGCGAGAACAACGGTGGTGCAGAAAGCATCTTCCCACGCAATATCGATGCTGTCCAGCGTACCGTTTGCGCAGGCGACAAAGATCTCCATGAGGTCGGTCTTCAAAAGAGGGAGGATCGCCTGAGTTTCGGGATCGCCGAAACGGGAATTGTACTCAACTACCTTAACGCCAGCGGGGGTCATCATAAGACCGAAATACAGAACGCCCTTGAAAGGCCTGCCCTCCTGAGCAAGAGCTGCGATGGTGGGCTTAATGACCTTCTCGATGGTCTCCTGCTTGATATCGTCGGTGTAATAGGGCGAGGGAGCGAATGCGCCCATGCCGCCGGTGTTCAGACCCTCGTCGTTATCAAGCGCGCGCTTATGATCCTGACTTGAGGGCATGAGGGAGAAGTGCTCGCCGTCAGTGAAGACCAGCTGAGTGACCTCGCGCCCTACCATGAACTCCTCGATAACGATGGTGGAACCGCTTGCCTTGAACTTGCCGCCGATCAGCATATCATAGGCTGCCTGCTTGGCTTCTTCAAGAGTTTTTGCGATAATTACGCCCTTGCCAAGAGCCAGGCCGTCCGCCTTGATGACGATGGGCATATTCTGAGTTTCAAGGTATGCGCACGCAGCGTCATAATCGGTGAAGGTCTCATAGGCTGCGGTGGGAATAGAATACTTTTTCATGAGCCCCTTTGAGAACGCCTTGCTGGCCTCGACCTGAGCAGCGGCTGCGGTGGGACCGAAAGCGGGGATGTTCAGGGCGTTCAGCCTGTCCACCATGCCAAGAGCCAAGGGATCATCGGGAGCGACGACAACGAAATCGACATTCTCGGAAAGAGCCAGAGAGATCACGCCGTCAAGGTCGGTCGCCTTTATTTCGGGGAAGCACCTGGCAACGGACCTGATGCCTGCGTTGCCGGGTGCGCAAAGAAGTTCGTCAACCAAAGGAGAAGAACTGAGCTTATATGCGATGGCGTGCTCGCGCCCGCCGCCGCCTACCAGAAGAACTTTCATCTTTATCTCCTATTAAGCGCCTGTTTTAGTGCTTGAAGTGACGCATGCCGGTGAAGACCATAACGATGCCGGCCTCGTCGCAGGCGTCGATGGACATCTGGTCGTTCAAAGAGCCGCCGGGCTGGATGATGCAGGAGATGCCTGCCTTGGCAGCTGCCTTTACGCAGTCGTCAAAGGGGAAGAACGCATCGGAAGCAAGAGCTGCGCCCTGTGCCTTTTCGCCGGAACGCTCGCAGGCTGCTTCGGTGGGCCAGATGCGGTTGACCTGACCGGGGCCGATGCCCAGAGACTGGTTGTCCTTGGCAATGGCGATACCGTTGGATTTTACATGCTTTACGATCTTCCATGCAAAGAGCATGTCTTCCATCTGCTTGCTTGTGGGCTGAGCCTTGGTGACGACCTTGAGCTCGACATCGTCGGGAAGCATCTTGCGGTCGTAATCCTGAACAAGCAGACCGCCGTAGACCTTCTTCATGTTCATTGCAAAGGGAGCGATGCCGCCCTTGGGATCGAGAACCAGAACGCGAACGTTCTTCTTCTTCCTCAGTGCCTTGAGTGCGCCTTCGGTATAGGAGGGAGCAACGATGATCTCAAGGAAGATGGAGGCCATGAGCTTTGCGGTCTCTTCATCGACTTCGGTGTTGGTAACTACGATGCCGCCGAAGATGGAAACGGGGTCGGACTCGTATGCCAGCTTCCAAGCGTCAAGGACGTTATCGGCTACGCCGACGCCGCAGGGGTTGCCGTGCTTTACGCCGACAACTGCGATCTGATCGTCAAACTCTCTGAGCAGATCCAGAGCGCC
This sequence comes from Clostridiales bacterium, assembly GCA_015056005.1. GTDB lineage: Bacteria > Bacillota > Clostridia > Christensenellales > UBA1750 > SIG373. Next base: position 31,294 of record SVHB01000024.1, on the reverse strand, counting down.
GTCGGTATCGGAAATGTTGTTATAGGAAAGCTCCTTGCCCTGAAGCTGGACAGCGTTTGCAAGGGAGTTCTTGGGAGCCTGAATTTCGCGGTAGAAAGCTGCGCGCTGATGGGGGTTCTCGCCGTAGCGCATCTCCTGAACCTTTTCATAGGTGAGGGTAAGAGCGTCGGGGAGGTTATCGATGCCCTGATGGCGGCGCAGATAATTTGCGATCATGGTATCGTACTGGGAGGTATGCTCAAACACCTTCCTGCAAAGGGTCGCCTTGGTCTCAAGGGAAACAGCGCCGTTTTCCTTGATCTCACAAACTACCTTTTCATAGTCGGCGGGGTCGACGACTACGGCTACGTCCTGCCAGTTCTTGGCGGCTGCTCTGATCATGGTGGGGCCGCCGATATCGATGTTCTCGATGCATTCTTCGAAGGAAACGCCTTCCTTTTCGATGGTCTTGCGGAAGGGGTAGAGGTTGATGACTACGATGTCGATGGGGTTGATGCCCAGCTCTTCGATCTGGCGCATATGCTCCTCATTTGCCCTCATTGCCAGAACGCCGGCATGGATAGCGGGATGCAGGGTCTTGACTCTGCCGTCAAGGCACTCCGGGAAGCCGGTGATATCGGAAACGCCGGTCACGGGAACGCCTGCGGATTCAATAGCCTTATGGGTACCGCCGGTGGAAACGATCTCGAAGCCGAGCTGGGAAAGCTCTCTTGCAAGCTCGACTACGCCGGTCTTATCGGATACGCTGATAAGAGCACGCTTTTTCATCTTGTTTTTCCTCCTGTAAAACTTATATTAAACTTTTGTGTTATGCGGTTTATCTATATTGGGGTTAAAGAACCAATACCTTCGCTTGCAGTATCTTCCGTCGGTGTATATATCCAGAAATTCTCCGCCCGTATGCTCGATGACAGCTCTTGAGGCGTGATTGTCAAGGTCGCAGGTGAGCATTGCGCGCTCAAAGCCCAATGACCACGCCCGCTCAAGTGACATCCTGAGATATTCCTTGGCATAGCCGTTGCCTCTCTTGGACGGCGGGACGGTATAGCCGATATGACCCGCCCAGGTGATGTTGTCGCAGCAGTCTCCAAAGCGGATCTGCCCCATGCAGAGCACCTGATTATGCTCGTCGACCAGAGCGTTCAGCTCATACGCCGACCAGCCGGGGGGCAATTCGCGCCCTTTCCTGTTCTCGGACAAAAGCGCAAGCCACAGGCAATAATCGACAAAGGAATCGAAGTTGAAATACGGCTGCTCGCCGTGCTCAATAAAATCCTCGTCGATGCGCTGCACCTGCTTATACATTCCGGGAGAAAACCACCTGAGGTTATGCATCGATGATGACCTTCCTGCCCTCGACCCTTATCTTATCCTCGCAGAACTTCTTTACCGCCATGGGAAGAAGGACATGCTCCAGCTTGAGGACGCGCTTTTGCAGGGTATCGGGGGTATCGTCGGGCAGAACCGGGACGCAGTCCTGCGCGATGATGGGGCCGCCGTCGACCTGCTCGTTTACGAAATGGATGGTGGGGCCGGAAACCTTTGCGCCGTAATTCAGCACAGCCTCATGCACATGATGCCCGTACATCCCCGGGCCGCAGAAGGAGGGGATGAGCGCGGGGTGGGTATTGATGATCTTATTGGGAAACGCCTGTATGGTTTTTGGCAGAAGGATGCCAAGGTAACCCGCAAGCACTATAAGGTCGGGGCTGCATTCAACAAGCGCCTCGTGCCTTTTTTCGTACGCATTTTCCAAAGACCCGCATTTTGCCTTGGAGATGACCTTCACGGGGATGCCGTTTTCCTTCGCCCTCTCAATAGCATAGGCGGTTTTGGTGGACGCGATCATGAGCACGATCTCACCGTTTATCTCACCCGCTTTGATGCCGTCGATGATGGTCTGAAAATTGGTGCCGCCGCCGGAGCAGAGCACCGCGATGCGTTTTTTGCCCATATTATGCCTTCTTTATTTGATAAGGGTGACGCCTTCGCCTTCGCGCACGGTACCGATGATGGAAGCCTTCTCGCCCATTGCGCTTAATGCGGCAACGCATTTATCGGCGATGGTGGGATCAACGGCAAGGACCATGCCGATGCCCATGTTGAAGGTGTTGTATGCATGAGCGTCGTCAAGGCCGCCGAGGCGGTTGAGCATATTGAAGATGGGCAGAACTTCCCAGGTGCCAAGCTTGATATCGCAGCCTACGCCTTCGGGGAACATTCTCGGGATGTTCTCGATGAAGCCGCCGCCGGTGATATGGGCAATACCCTTGATGGGCATCTCAGAAACCAGTTTCATGAGGTTGCCGGCATAGATTCTGGTGGGGGTGAGGAGCTCTTCGCCCACGGTCTTGCCAAGCTCGTCGGAATACACGAAAACGTCGTCGGGCTTATTGACAAGCAGCCTTCTTACCAGGCTGTAGCCGTTGGAATGAACGCCGGAGGATGCAAGGCCGATAAGGACGTCGCCGGCTTTGATGTTCGCGCCGTTGATGACTGCCTTTTTATCAACAATACCTACGCAGAAGCCTGCGAGGTCGTATTCGCCTGCGGGGTAGAAGCCGGGCATTTCAGCGGTCTCGCCGCCGATGAGAGCGCAGCCGGCCATTTTGCAGCCGTCGGCAACGCCTTTGACGATATCCGCAGCCTTCTGGGGCTCAAGAGCGCCGGTTGCAAGATAGTCTAAGAAGAACAGGGGCTTTGCGCCCTGGCAGACTACGTCGTCTGCGCACATTGCAACAGCGTCGATGCCGATGGTGTCGTGCTTGTCCATCAAAAATGCTATCTTCAGCTTGGTGCCTACGCCGTCGGTGCCGGATACGAGGACGGGTTCCTCGTACTTATAATCAGCGATGGAATAAAAACCGCCGAAGCTGCCAAGGCCGCCGAGTACGTTCTTGTCAAAGGTCGCCATAGCGTTCTTTTTCATCAGTTTTACGGCTTCATAGCCGCGTTCTACGTCAACACCGGAATCCTTATAGGTGATCATTTCTCTATCTCCTTATTGAGTTCTTCGTCGGCTGCCAGCACTTTTTCGGTCATGGCGCGCCTGTAGGCAGTAAGTTTATCAGCAAGTTCGGGGTATTTTATTGCAAGTATCTGTACGGCAAGCAGAGCCGCGTTGTCCGCGCCGTTGATCGCTACGGTCGCAACAGGCATGCCGGAGGGCATCTGCACGGTGGATAAAAGCGCGTCAAGCCCATCCAGAGTAGAGGATTTTACAGGGATGCCGATGACAGGAAGAGTCGTGTTCGCAGCCATTGCGCCCGCAAGATGCGCCGCCTTGCCCGCAGCTGCGCAGATGACCTCAACGCCCCTGCTCTTTGCGCCCTGCGCAAATTCCGCCGCCTCTACAGGCGTCCTGTGCGCGGAAAGAACGCGCGCTTCGTATTCCACATTGAATTCCTTGCATACCTTGAAGAAGCCTTCAAGCACAGGCAGATCGCTCTTGCTGCCCATTACCAGTGCAACTTTCGGCATAAAAATACCTCCCGCAACAATATTTCAGCTCTTATATCATACCATGTACATTGCCTTTTATCAAGCTTTTTTTGGGGGAAGCGGGGGAGGGGGGACGTTCGAGATGGCTGCGCCCTCTCGAGCTCTGGGCCCAAGGGTTTGCAACCCTTGGATCCCGCGGCTGGGGGATTTAGGGGATTTATGCGTTTGCTTACGCGTTGCCCGTAAAGGGTGGGCAACGCGTGATCAGTTCTCAGAAGAATTAGGCTTTAGGGTAGTTACTACCCAGAATATGTGCGAAGCACATATATCATATTCCGAAGGAATATATCATTCCTCATGCGCCGCAAGGCGTATATCATTGCTTGCGCAGCAAGCTCCGGGCGCATATCGCAGCCGAAGGCTATATCTCTAAAATATTATAATATATGCTCTTTGCGCATGTTTTGGTTACTTGTTGACTTCCTCAGTCGCCCTTCGGGCGCCAGCTCCCTCGGAGAGGGCGCCTTTAAAAAGAGCATCCTCTAGCAAACAAAAAGAAACGAACGATTGAGTGTCCAAACCGCCTTCGCATAACCGTCCACAAAATAAATCACGCGTGACCCATACTGTACGGGTCACGCGTAAGCTAACGTATAAAATTTCCTGATCCCAAAGATTCAGGAATCCAAGGGATGAAATCCCTTGGTGGATGAGGGCTTGGGAGAAGGCAAAGCCTTCTTCCAAAAAAACGTCCCCCCTCCCTAAAACCTCCTACAGCCCTGCGCCTTTCATGGCGGACTTGGCGTTGTCGGTGTATTTTTTCAGCACGCCTTTTCTCTTCGGGCGGGGGATGATGCCTTCTTTGGCTCTTTGAGCAAAGACAGCAGCGACTTCCTCGGGGGTCTTTTTCACGCCGTCGATACCGACTACATCGAGGGTACGGCCGGGGATGTCATAGCGGATGATATCGCCTGTGCGGATGAAGGCAATGGGGCCGCCGCTTGCGGCTTCGGGGGAGACATGACCGATGCAGGCGCCTCTGGTCGCGCCGGAGAACCTGCCGTCGGTGATAAGGGAAACGGTGCCGTTCAATCGCTCGTCGCAGACGATAGCCTCGGTGGTCATGAGCATTTCGGGCATCCCGGAACCTCTGGGGCCCTCGTAGCGGATAACGAGCACGTCGCCCTGATCGACTTCACCGGCAACAACTGCGCCGTAGCAGGCTTCTTCGCTGTCGTAAACCCTTGCTCTGCCCTCGTGAACCATCATTTCTTCGGTGAGCGCGCCGTATTTGACAACGCTGCCCTCGGGCGCGATGTTGCCCTTGAGCATAGCCAGCGAGCCGATCTCCTTGACGGAAGAGACGGGGCGCACGACTTCATCAACATCGATGCCGTAATTTGCAAGGTAGCCGGCGTTGCGGGAAAGGAAATTATCCTTCACAACATCCTGCAGGTTTTCGCCAAGGGTCTTGCCCGTTACGGTCATAACGGAAAGATCAAGATAATCCTTGAGCATCAGCTGTACCCTTGGGATACCGCCTGCGAACCAGAACGACTCGGTCAGGTGCTTTCCGCCCGGATAAATGTTGCCGATGTGGGGGATGAGATGATTGATCTCGTCGAACAGGTCAACGGGCAGGTCGATGCCCAGCTCGGCTGCGATCGCGGGCAGGTGGAGAGTCGCGTTGGTCGAGCCGCCGATTGCGGAGTGCACGATGATGGCGTTCCTGAACGCGGCGGGGGTCATGATGTCGGATGCCTTGATGCCCTTTTTATAAAGATTCATCGCAGCCCTGCCAGCCTTGCGGGAAAGGTTCAGGATATCGTGCATGGTCGCGGGTGCAAGGGCGCTTCCGGGCAAAGACATGCCAAGCGCCTCGCTCATGCACTGCATGGTGGATGCGGTGCCCAGGAACTGGCAGGCACCCTCGGAGGGGCAGCCGGTCAGCTTGAATTCCCTGATCTCTTCATCGGAGATAGCGTCCTTCTTCTTCTGGCGAAGAGAAATATCGCCCGCCCTGATGGAAGTGGTCATGTAGGGCGCGGGGCGCATCGAGCCGCCGGGCACAAGGATGGTGGGGATGTCTATCCTCGCCGCAGCCATAAGATGCGCGGGCAGGGACTTGTCGCAGGACGAAATGAGCACAAGTGCGTCCCACGGGGTCGCCATCGCATGCAGCTCTACCATGTCGGCGATCGTCTCGCGCGATGCAAGGATGTAGTTCATGCCGTCGTGCCCCTGCGCGCAGCCGTCACAGATGTCCGTTGCGTGGAACGACGCGGGCTTGCCGCCTTTTTCGTATACGCCGTACTTTACCTGCTCTGCAAGCCTGTTCAAATGCGACGAGCCCGGATGACTGTCGCCGAATACGTCTTCAATGAGTACCTGCGGACGAACGATGTCCTCTTCGTCCCAGTCCATGCCGATCTGAAGTGAGTCGAACTGCGACCAAAGCAGCCTCTCTTTTGCCGATTTCTGCATTTAGGTTCCTCCTTTTGGTTTTTTTGGGGGGAGTACGTTCGAGAGGTTTCACCTCTCGAGCTCTCCACCAAGGGATTTCATCCCTTGGATCCCGAGGTCTTTTTGTTCAGTTATTTTATTCGTTTGTGGTCGATGAAGCCGTAAAGCGTGGCTTCATCGAGATTGACGGAATCGGTTGGTTATGCTTTTTGGGGAGAAGGAGAAACTTCTTGGGATATCTCTCCTGAAATATAGCGATATGTTTGCTTGCGCAAACGCGATATGCGCCTTGCGGCGCGCGATATGTGCGCGAGAGGGCTTTTGCGGCTTATCAAACTAACCGATTCTTCAGCCGTCATAAATTCTGCGAACGAAGAATACGCGCACGCAAAATACACTTATCGCTTCCACGAACAAAGAATAGAAACGGACGATTGACCGCACAAATCTCTGTCGCATAAGTTCTCACAAGAGCGATCACGATGAACCCATACTTTACGGGTTCATCGTAAGCTAAAGCCTGGCTTCCCTGATCCCAAAGTCTCAGGAATCCAAGGGATGAAATCCCTTGGTGGATGAGGGTTTGGGAGAAGGCAAAGCCTTCTCCCAAGCAAGCGCAGCCATCTCGAACGTATCCCCTTACACCTTCTTGAACCTGAACATGTTGAAGGAGACGGGGTTTACGGGCATATGATAGAGGCCGTCCTCCATGGTGGGAACAGTTACGGGCTTTAAGCCGACGCGGTTCGGGTTTTCGAAGGTATTATCGGCTTTCACGTCGTCATCGAAGATGCAGGAGCCATCGAGATACTCAAGGTTAAAGCCGCCGGCCTTGAAAGCGATATCGCAGGGCTCGTTTGCTCTGTTCACGGCAAAGAGGGTGATGGTATCTCCATTATCGACTGCGATGGAATCGATGTAGGGAACATCGGAATACTCCTTGGTATCGTAGGCGGGGCCGTTGGCGATGGTCTGAAGGACGGTGCCGCGGCCGTACTTGCTTGCAGCCTGGAAGGGGAAGAAGATGGTCTGACGGTATGCGTCGCCGCCGTTTTGAGTCATAATGGGCGCGATGACGTTTACGAGCTGAGCAAGGCAGGCGACCTTGACGCGGTCCGCATGGCGCAAAAGGGTGATGAGCATGGAGCCCACTAAAACAGCGTCTTCTACATTATATATATCCTCGAGCTGATGGGGAGCGGACGACCAGCGCTCAAAGGGCGCGTTGTCGGAATGGTACCATACGTTCCACTCGTCAAAGGAAAGGTTGATCTTCTTCTTGCTGTGCTTTTTGCCTGCAACATAATCGCAGATGGAAATTACGGTGCGGATGAAAGCGTCAAAATCGACGGTGCGGGCAAGGAAGTTTGCGGTATCGTTATCACGGTTGCCGTAATACTGATGCAGGGAAATGTAATCGATGTTGTCAAAGCATTCCTCAAGCACGGTCTGCTCCCAGGTGCCGAAGGTGGGCATGTTGATGTTTGAAGAGCCGCAGGCAACAAGCTCAATGGAGGGATCGACCCACTTCATCAGCTTTGCAGCCTCGTTGGCCTTCCTTGCGTATTCCATGGGCTTCATTGCGCACATCTGCCAGGGGCCGTCCATCTCGTTGCCAAGGCACCAGAGCTTGATATCGTGGGGATCCTTATAGCCGTGGGAAATGCGCAGATCGGAAAGCTCGCTGCCCGACTTGTGGTTGCAGTATTCGACTATCTGCCTTGCGTCGTCGGGATTCTTGGTGCCGAGGTTGACGGCCATCATTACCTCGGTGTTTGCCTTCTTTGCCCATGAAGCAAATTCGTTTAAGCCCACTTCATTGGTCTCGGTAACGCCCCAGGCAAGGTCGAGCTTTCTTTTTCGGTTATTGCCGATGCCGTCCTTCCAGTCGTAGCCGGAGACGAAGTTGCCGCCCGGATAGCGAACGATCGGCACGCCAAGTTCCGAAACCAGATCGATAACGTCTTTCCTGAAGCCCTGCTCGTCTGCGGTGGGATGATCAGGCTCGTAAATGCCGCCGTAAACGGCTCTGCCCAGATGCTCTATGAACGAACCGAAAATGCGCTTATCTACTTTTCCGCCAAGAAAATCGGAATGAACAGTAACAGTTGCCTTTTTCATTTTTGTTCCTCCGTGTATGATTTGGTTTTCAATTGAATTCTTCTACATTTATCCAATATAGATTATACTATACGGGGAAAAATAAATCTACTGCTCTTTTGCGGCTTTATAACACGAAAAAAGAAGGATAAAATCCATCAAACGGCGAATATTACTTCATTGCGCGGAAGGAAAACGCCCGCGCTTGGCGAAATATAATTAAGCATTTTGGGAGGCGGGGAAGCTTGGCGGATTATCAAAGAGACAATTTCCTTGACGAGCTGCGCTCCCGCGTCGATATCGTCGATTATATCTCGGGGCATGTGCCGCTGAAGCAAAAAGGCTCAAAGTTCTGGGGCTGCTGCCCGTTCCATATGGAAAAAACGCCTTCGTTTTCCGTTGACAGACAAAAACAGATGTATTACTGCTTCGGCTGTCATAAGGGCGGGGATATCTTCAAATTCGTTATGGAAACGGAGCGGCTTGAGTTCTGGGAGGCTGTGGAGCAGCTGGCAGGCAGCGTGGGGCTGGAAATGCCCAAAAGAAACAGCTACAAGGGCGCAAGCACTCAAAGGAAAGAGCGCGCAGTGGAAGCCTGCACCTATGCCGCGAGGTATTTCAGGAGCCTGCTTAATTCCCCCGAAGGGGAAAAGGCAAGGGCGTATATCGCAAAAAGGCAGATATCCGAGCAGTCGGTCAGAAGGTTCGGCATGGGCCTTTCGCCCTCGGGGTGGGACACGCTTTCTTTGGACATGCTCAAAAACGGCTTTACAAAGGAAGAGCTGATAGACGCAGGGCTTTCGGTTGAGCGAAACGGCAAGCTCTACGACATGTTCAGAGGCAGGGTCATGTTCCCCATCATAAACGCAAGGGGACAGGTCATCGCCTTCGGCGGCAGGATAATGAATGACGAGCAGCCCAAATATCTTAACACCGGCGATACGATAATATTCAACAAGCGCGTAAACCTTTTCGGAATACATATGCTCAAGGGTTTAAGGGAGCTCAAGACCATATTTTTGGTCGAAGGGTATATCGACGTCGTTTCGCTTGTGAGCCACGGCGTGCCCGGCTGCCTTGCGACCCTCGGCACCGCCATCACGCCCGAGCAGGCGCGCTTGATGAAAAGGTACGCAAGCGATATCGTGATATGCTACGACGGCGACGAGCCGGGGCAGAAGGCTGCTGTCAGGGCGATAGGAATACTGAAAAACGAGGGCATCGAGCCTTCGGTGATCTCTATTCCGGGCGGTCAGGACCCGGACGATTTCATCAAAGCCAACGGCGCTCAGGCATTTATGGAGCTAAAGCGCACAAAAGCCGTTCAGTTTTTGCTGGACAGAGAGAAAAAGCAATGCGATATGTCGCTTGAAGAGGGCAGGAGCAAATACGCGATGGCCGCCTGCGCGGTACTCAAGCAGGTGACCCAGCCCGTTGTGCTTGAAAACTACATAAAGCAGCTGATGGTCGATACCGGGTATTCAAGGGAAGTGCTGATGCGCCAGATAGGCGTTTCCGCAGCCTCGCAGCCTTTGGATACGCCCCCCGTCCCGAGGGAAGAGCCGCAAAAGGCAAGGCAGAGGGCGCAGGATCTGAAACTTCCGCACATAAAAGCGCAAAGGCAGCTGATCGCCCTTATGGCTTCGGGCGTAAAGCTTCCAAACGGGCTTTTGTCGGCAAACGATTTTACAAGGGACGACTTAAAAGAGACAGCAAGGCTTCTTCTGAGCGGCATGAGCGCGCCGCAGGTGCTCTCGGAATTTCGGGAAGAGCCCGAAAAGGAAGCGGAAGCGGCAAGGATATTTTCCGAGCTTGAGGAGATCACGCCCGAGCTCATACCCAAGGCCGTATCGGATTATGTTGACACAATAAGATTGTTCAAAGTGCAGAGCCGTCTGGACGAGCTGAGGGGAAAGGCTCAGTCGGACCGCGAAACGCTTTTGGAAATGATAAAACTGACTCAAATGGAACGCGAGCTGAAGGACCGCATGGGCAAATAACGCTTTTGGCGTTTGATCCCGTGGAGGGAGGAAATACATTAAATGAGCGAAAAGAAAAACAGCAAATCGGTTGACGAAGTCGTAAACGAACTTAAAAAGGACGCGCCCAAGAACGTGGACGAGCTCAATCACAAGCTTGTCGAGATGGAACTCAACCCCGATCAGCTGGAAAAGATATACGAGGCGTTTGAAAATCTCGGCGTAGACATAATCGCCGACAACGCCGAGCCCGACGACGCACAGATTCAGGCTGAAGCCGCAGGCGAGGTCGACATCACCATCCCCGAGGGCATCTCCACAGACGACCCCGTAAGGATGTACTTAAAAGAGATCGGCAAAGTGCCCCTCCTTTCCGCAGAAGAGGAGATCGACATCGCTCAGCGCATGGAACAGGGCGATCAGGAAGCAAAGCGTAAGCTGGCAGAAGCAAATTTGCGTCTGGTAGTTTCTATCGCAAAGCGTTATGTGGGCAGAGGCATGCAGTTCCTCGATCTTATTCAGGAGGGCAACTTAGGTCTTATCAAGGCTGTCGATAAGTTCGATTACCGCAAGGGGTATAAGTTCTCCACCTATGCGACCTGGTGGATCCGTCAGGCGATCACCCGCGCCATCGCAGATCAGGCGCGCACCATCCGCATCCCCGTGCACATGGTCGAGACCATCAACAAGCTTATCCGCGTCTCCCGCCAGCTCCTTCAGGAGTACGGCAGAGAGCCCCAGCCCGATGAGATCGCCAAGGTCATGCAGATCCCCGAGGATAAGGTGCGCGAGATAATCAAGATCGCCCAGGAGCCCGTCTCCCTTGAAACCCCCATAGGCGAGGAAGAGGATTCCCACCTCGGCGATTTCATCCCCGACGACGACGCTCCCGCCCCCGCCGATGCCGCCGCCTTTATGCTGCTTAAAGAACAGCTCATGGACGTGCTCGATACCCTTACCCCCAGAGAGGAAAAGGTGCTCCGCCTCCGCTTCGGTCTGGACGACGGCAGGGCAAGAACCCTCGAGGAAGTCGGCCGCGATTTCAATGTTACAAGAGAGCGTATAAGACAGATCGAAGCTAAAGCGCTTCGTAAACTCCGCCACCCCTCCCGCTCCAGAAAGCTCAAGGATTTCCTGTAAGGGGGGAGGGACGGTTTTCTTGGAAGAAGGCGTTGCCTTCTCCCAAACCCTCATCCACCAGAGGATTGCATCCTCTGGACTCCGCGGCTTTTGGTCGAGTAATTTAATACGTTTGTTGTCGGGTGACCCGTAAAGTATGGGTCACCCGATTCGTATTTTGAGGGAAGTTATTCCTTTGAGATTTGGATGGCTTATCGGCCGTTTCTGTTTTGCGAGAGCAAATTCAAACAGGGTCAAAGTATCCGCGTGCGCGGATTCTTGGTTCGCGGAATTTATGACGGCTGAAGAATCGGTTGGTTTGATAAGGAAAATAAGTAGTTTCGCGCACATATCGCGCGCCGCAAGGCGCATATCGCACGCGAAGCGTATATCGCTGCGCCAAAGGCGCAATATCTCCCCCGCCTGCATTGGCTGCCCCTGCATAACCTTCTTCCATATACCGCGAATCCCACCCCACCGCCTAACCGCCCGCAAAACAAATCACGCGTTGCCCATACTTTACGGGCAACGCGTAAGCCAACGTATGAAATTATCCTACCCCACTGCCGCGGAGTCCAGAGGATGCAATCCTCTGGTCGGATGGGGCTTGGGGAAGGGTGAAACCCTTCACCAAAAACCGTTTCCCCTAAGTCGTCACTTCGTGAGCGATATGTTTGCTTCGCAAACGCGATATGCGCCTGCGGCGCGCGATATGTGCGCGAGACGACTGCCCTACCTTGTCAAACCAACCGGTTCTTCAGCCGTCATAAATTTCGCGAACGAGGAATACGCGCACACAAAATACTTGTTATTACTCCTTCCGTCAGCCTTACGGCTGCCACCGACGCACCTCGGACAAGCCTCGGCGGGCTTCGCTAAAAACAGTCCACCGGACTGTTTTCTAAACGCTTCGCCCCCTCAAGAGGGAGGCTTTAAATAGAGCATACTCTAACAAGAAAGGAAACGGACGATTGACCGCCCAAATCTCTGTCGCATAACCGCCCACAAAAGCAATCACGCGTGACCGCCAATGATATACGCCTGCGGCGTGTAATGAATGATATATTCCTTCGGAATGTGATATATTCGCTGCACGCATGTTTTGGTTAGTAACTACCCTAAAGAATAACTCTCCACAAAATAAATCACGCGTTGCCCATACTTTACGGGCAACGCGTAAGCCAACGTATGAAATTATCCTACCCCAATGCCGCGGAGTCCAGAGGATGCAATCCTCTGGTGGATGAGGGTTTGGGAGAAGGTGAAACCTTCTCCCAAGAACCGTCCCCCAAAAAACCGTCCCCCTACTTAACCAGATGCTGAGCCCACTCGCGCTTTTCGCGGGCGTTGTATTCATTTACGAAATCGGGGGAGAGGAAATGCCAGTGGACGGGCCAGCCGATGCCGGTGACGCGCTTGGCGGCGTGGACGAATATCCAGACGGTCACTTCCTCGCCGGGATCGAAGCAGGAAGCGTCGACATACCAGACGGGGCGGTAATGACCGGGCCAGGGCGAATCGGGGGCATGGGAGGCGTGCATGGTTTTAGTGCGGGAGACAAGGTAAATATCGGCAACGCCGTCAAAGCCCTCGAAAGCAAGGTAAAGCCTTTCGCCCTCGGGCGCTTTACCCATATCGGGCACGACTGCCTTGTTGTAATAGGCGTAATTGAGCGGCACATCGGGGGAAAAGCGCTCGTTTGCGCCAAAGAGCACATCGGGCGAACCCAAAGTGTCGATCACTTCCCAGACCTTGGGCGCGCCTGCGCGCATTATGCCTTCCATATCGATGGTGTAGGGCATGAGCGGGGAGATGCGCCAGTTGAGCACGAAGTTGTTGGGCACAACGGGAACTGAGGGCACCTTCACGCTCCTGTCGCGCACGATGGTGAGCGAGACAGCGTCAAGCTGCGCGTCGGGGATGGCGGTGATAACAAGGTCATCCTCTGCATCCATTGAACGGAAGAACAGCTGGGTCTTGCCCTCGAAGAAGGTGACGTGGTTATCGTGCCAGCCCATGAACCCGTCGTCGCGGGTGCGAACGGAGCTCACGTACTCGCCCGCTTCGTTGGAAACGAAAAGGGTGGGCATGCCTGTGTAATTGGTGCAGATATTGCCGTCCTTGTCGATAAGATATGCGCTGATGATGGCAACGTCGTTGTCGTCTGCGTAAAGGACTTCGTTTTCCATGACCATCTTAATTGATACGGGCGCGCCGGGGGTGCAGGCCGTGTCGGTCGCCCAGACTTCGCCGTTTTTGTAGGCGGTCGCCTTGATCGTACCCGGCTCATACACAACACAGGCGGGGGTGATGGAGTACATGTCGGTTGTGAACCTGCCTGCTGGCTTGCCGTTGATTTCAAGTTCGACATAATCGCCGTTGTTTGCAAGCAGCAGTTCGACTTCCTTGCCCTCAAAGCCGTCCATATCCCAGCCGGGGCATATCTTCATGTAGGGCTCGTCCTGTTTAAGGTACGCCTTAAAGCCGTGGGCGACAGAGCGCATCCTGCCGTCGCAGTCGAATATCCTGCCTTTACCGCTTCCGAACGTCCATGCGGTAAAATGGAAGCCGCCGATGGCATAGGGCAGCTCGAGCGCGCGTGCGTCCTGACCGGGTACGGCGTCGCGCCCGGGGCGGACGGGGCCCAAGGGGAAGACCATTTCCGAGCAGTAAAGGGGTTTATCGGGCTTCTGCGCGTGCAGGCCCGGGAAATTCATGGTCTGGTGGTTCACGCCGAAGATGTCGTAATCGTCAACGCTGCCCTCTGTGAACATGCCGTAGCTGGTAGCGCCCGATATCGGTCTTGAATCGTCGTATTTCTTTGCCACGGAATAGAGCTTTTTGAATATGCGCCTGCCTGTTTCATGTGAAACGGTGTCCTCTTCGTTATAAAGCGACCACATGACTACGCTGGGGTGGTTCCTGTCGCGCTTGATAAGGCGCTTTACCTCGTCCTGCCTGATCTCGCCCGGCTGGAAGATGCGGTTTTCGTCCATGACCATAAGTCCGTATTTATCGCAATAATCATAGGTCGCGGGCCCGTGGGGGCTGTGCGCGGTTCTGAAGCCGTTGCCGCCGATATCGCGGATGGTGCGCATCTGGTACTCGCGCATGGAATCGCTCATGGCGTTGCCCATGCCGACCTGTATCTGGTGGTTGGCAAAGCCGTATATGACGGTCTTTTCGCCGTTTAAGAACATGCCCTTATCCTTATCAAAGGTGATCTCCCTGATGCCGAAGGGGGTATCGTATTCATCAACGACCTTTCCATCAGCTACGATTTGGGTTTTGAGCATGTACATATTGGTCTGTTTGGGCGACCAGAGCAGGGGAGATTCCAGCTCGACGCTCTGCCAGACCTCCATGGTCTCCTGCTGCGGGAAGGAGATGCTTTCGCTGTTAATGGACGCAACTGCGTTTCCATCCTTATCGATTATGCTCGACACGACGCTTGCGGTCTTATCGTCGTAATAGTCGTTCCTGACCTCGGTCAATATATCCAGATTCCACGTATTTCCTTCAAGCCTTGTGGATTTGACAAAGGTTCCCCAGAGGTCGACTGATAAGGGGTCGGTCTTTATCAGATACACGTCCCTGTATATGCCGCCGCCCTCGTAGTACCATGCTTCAAAGTCGGTGCAGTCGCAGTGAACGGAGACGACATTATAATCGGTGCCGAACTTCGCCACCTGAGTGATATCGACCTCAAAGCCGATGCCCGCGGTGTGGTTGGTCTTGAGCAGCATCGAGTTTACATAGACCTTGCAGTTAAGCGCTGCGCCGTCAAAAAGCAGGGTGATGCGCTTGCCGGCGTCCTCTTTATCGAGCTTGAAATAGCGCCTGTACCACGCCGTGCCCCTGTCCAAGGGGTAACGATGCTTTTCGCCCGGTTTGCAGTTTTTGTAGTCGGGGCCGTTCTCGTTCACGAAATCGTGGGGCAGTGTGACCTGCTTCCAGGCGCTGTCGTCAAAATCGCGCCTTGCGGGTCCCCTCGCGTTCTCGCTCCTCGAGCCGCGATAGGTCTGGTCGGAAGACGTTGGCTTCGGCTTAAGATACTCCGGCTCGCCGAAATGATAAAGCCAGCCGCGGTTCATGAGCAGTTTCTCCCTCATAAAAACACCTCCGATATTTTGTTTTGCACTTTATACATAAATTTTACTTTATCCGGGATCATAAGTCAATCAAGCTCGATTTGCTGAGCGATTCCGCTAAGCTTTTGCGCTGTTTGGATAAGCGCGCAGATTTTTTTTGGGTACGGTTTTTTGGTGAAGGGTTTCACCCTTCCCCAAGCCCCATCCCACCAAGGGATTTCATCCCTTGGATTCCTGAGACTTTGGGATCAGGGAATTTAGGCTTTTGCGTCGACGTGGCCGTAAGGGGTGGCCACGTCGAGGATAGCTGAGTGCTTGTTCAAGCAGGGGTCGGAGTATTTTGCGTGCGCGTATTCTTAGTTCGTGATATTTATGACGGCTGAAGACTTGGTTACTCTGATAAGGCATAAAAAAGCCCCCTCGCGCACATATCGCGCGCCGCAAGGCGCATATCGCGTTTGCGAAGCAAACATATCGCGCGCCCCAAAGCGCATATCGCGTTTGCGAAGCAAACATATCACTCGCCCCAAGGCGCATATCATCGGCAGCCGTGCCCATTGAAAACGGGCGGGCGAGAGGGTATAATATTACCTGAACTTTTAAGTATAACTTTCTGCAGCGTAAATCTCGATGGCGGCATACTTGCCGCCGCCATCGACCACAAACGCGAAAACTCCCACTACCCCAAAGCCGCGGAGTCCAGAGGATGCAATCCTCTGGTGGATGAGGGCTTGGGAGAAGGCAACGCCTTCTTCCAAAAAATCGTACCCCCTAAAACGAAAGGCAGGGAAAGAATTATGATAAACGGCGCTATTGAGAACATTCGTTTAAGCTTGCTTGACGAGATGGAATCGATATACGACATACCGACTGACGCGGACGAGTTTGCCTCGCGGGAGCTTATGGAAGCGCTTGCGAAGTACACCGGGATACTGCAGCGCGAGATCGCGGTATACATTGACCGCACGGGCGGCGTGCTTGACGTATCGATCGGCGACAGCAACACGGTATCGCTCATAAACCTCAGGCTGCGCAGGAGCGGGAGGACGCTTGCGGGCATCAGGTGCCTGCACACGCATCCAAACGGCGACCCTGCGCTGTCGCTGGTTGACCTAAACTCGCTCAAGACACTGCGCTTGGACGCTATGGCTTCGCTATCGGTCAAGGACGGCAGGCCTTCGGCTGTGCAGTGCGCATGGCTTTGCCCAAACGGCGACGATATGGGCGTGACGGTCTCCGATGTTTACGGCATTTACCGCATTCCCCAGAACGACTGGTATCAAACGATTCTGGACGTTGACGCGCAGATCGACGCGTTTTCCACGACTTCCAACGAGGAGGAGGGGGAGAGCGCAATCCTTTTCGGCAGGGACGACCCAGAGAGTGAGACCATGCGCGAACTAAAGGCCCTTGCCGACACGGCTGGGGTCAGGACGGTTTACATCGATTGCCAGAAACGCCGCACCACCGAGCCGGGCACTTACATCGGCAGCGGCAAGGCGCAGGAGCTTTCCCTGATCGCGCAGTCGCTTTCAGCGCAGGTGATAATTTTCAACGACGAGCTCACGGGCGTACAGATAAAGAACCTCACCCAGCTCACCGGCTGCAAGATAATCGACCGCACGATGCTGATACTCGATATTTTCGCCGGGCGCGCGCAGTCCAGAGAGGGCAAGCTGCAGGTCGAGCTTGCGCAGCTCAAGTACAACTCCACGCGCCTGATCGGCATGGGCGTTGCCATGTCGAGGCTGGGCGGCGGTATCGGTACGAGGGGCCCGGGCGAGACGAAGCTTGAGATGGACAGGCGCAGGATAAGGATGCGCATAAACGAGATCGAGCGCGAGATCGCCGCCGTTGCCAAAAACCGCGCTGTACGCCGCCAGAAGCGCGAGCGAAACGCAACGCCCGTGGCTGCGCTTGTCGGCTACACCAACGCGGGCAAGTCGACCCTTTTGAACGCTATATCCGGCTCCGACGTATACGTTCAGGATCAGCTTTTTGCCACCCTTGACACCACCACGCGCCGCATCAGCCTCCCCGACGGCAGCGAATGCCTTTTGGTCGACACGGTAGGGTTCATCAGCCGCCTGCCGCACACATTGGTCGACGCCTTTAAGTCGACCCTTGAAGAGGCGCTGTACGCCGATCTGCTCGTTGTTGTTGCCGACGCTTCCAGCCCACACATGCGCGAGCAGCAGCAGGTGGTCGACGAGGTCCTCACTCAGCTCGGCGCGGGCGATAAGCCACGTATTTACGCTTACAACAAATGCGATAAGTCGCCTGCGCTCATGGACATCGTTGAAAAGCCCTGCGTCGCCGTCTCGGGCAAGCACAGGCTCAACCTCGACAGGCTCCTTTTGCTTATTCAGGACGAGCTGCGCGGCGGAATGATCGACGATACCCTCCTCATCCCCTACGCAAAAAGCAATGTCTCCGCTTTCATCCATAAGTACGGTACCGTTAAAGCCGAAGAATATAACGACTCCGGTACCCTCATTACCTTCACCATCGACCCCGTTTCCCACGCGAGGGTGCTTAAAATGTTGGAATAAGTTTTTTGGGGAAGGGTTTCACCCTTCCCCAAGCCCCATCCGACCAAGGGATTGCATCCCTTGGATCCCGCGGCTTTTTGGTTGAGTAATTTCATACGTTTGCTTACGCGTGACCCGTAAAGTATGGGTCACGCGTGATTGCTTTTGTGGGCGGTTATGCGACAGAGATTTGGGCGGTCAATCGTCCGTTTCTATGTTACAGTAAGTGGTTGCTCTATAAAGGCGCCCTCCCTGAGGGAGCTGTCGGCGAAGCCGACTGAGGGAGTCATGGCAAGTATCTTGCGTGCGCGTACTAAAAATACGCGAAATTTATGACGGTTGAAGAATTGGTTAGTTTTTTAAGGTATAGAAGCCGTCTCGCGCACATATCGCGCGGCGCAGCCGCATATCGCTTCCCGAAGGGAAATATCGCTCACGAAGTGACGATTTAGGAGGACGGGTTTTTGGTGAAGGGTTTCACCCTTCCCCAAGCCCCATCCGACCAAGGGATTTCATCCCTTGGATCCCTGATTCTTTAGGATCAGAAAATTTTATACGTTTGCTTACGAGTGGCCCGGCAGGTATGGGCCACTCGTGATTTATTTTCAGGGCGGTTATTCGACAGAGATTTGGGTATTCAATCGACCGTTTCTTTTCTTGTTAGAGTATGCTCTATTTAAAGCCTCCCTCTTGAGGGAGGTGGCAGCCGCAAGGCTGACGGAAGGAGTAATAACAAGTATTTTGCGTGCGCGTACTAAAAATACGCGAAATTTATGACGGCTGAAAAACCGGTTAGTTTAATAAGGCTTAAAAGCCGTCTCGCGCACATATCGCGCGGCGAAGCCGCATATCGCTCACCGAAGGTGAATATCGCTCCCGAAGGGAATATCGCTGCACCAAGGGTGCAATATATCGCTGCACCGCAGGTGCAATTTTTCATGTATAATACAGCACAATTTCCCCATACTTTTCTGCTAATAAAAATTCCTTACATTAACTGTTCTTAAACTTACTTCATGTATTTTCCATGTCGAAAGCCCGCCCGGTTTGTCGGATGATCATGGGGCGATTTCGCGCGCGATGTCGGGGAAACGCTTTGGTTTGTCGTATAAAAATCGGATAAAAAAACGACCCGAGCGCATTGCCGGGTCGTTTTGGGATAGATTGGTTTTAGTCTTTGGCGATATGGACGACTCTCTGGGGGAAGGGGATGGAAACGCCGGCCTCGTCGAAGCGTTTTTTGACGGAAATTCTGAGGTCGGAAAGAGCGCCGAAGCCGCTGCCTGCATCGGGGCTGGTGAACGGAGCTCTCAGGGTCACGGAAGAATCGGCAAGGGCGATGCAGATGACACCGACTGCGGGAACGCCTGCGGCCTTATCTTCTTCAGACCTTGTATCGACAAAGGCGGGATGCTTTTCGACTTCCTCTGCCATGATGCGCCTTGCAAGCTCGATATCGCTTTTATAGCTTACGCCGATCTCAAGCAGGTTCACGACCTTTTCATCGCTCATGTTGAGGTTCTCGATAACGAGGGTGTTCATGGTGGAGTTGGGGATGACCATTCTGGTGTTGGTGAGGGTACGCACGATGGTATGGCGGATGGTCATAGTCTCAACAAAGCCGTCGATGCCCTTATCGGGGATCCTGATCCTGTCGCCTACCTCAAAGGGGTGGGTGAGCATGAGCATTGCGCCCGATGCGAGGTTGCCCAGCGCATCCTGAGATGCAAAGCCTGCGACTACCGCGACAACGCCGGAGCCTGCGAGCAGGGACACCATTGCGGAAGAGAACATCTCAAACTGCATGAGCATGATGACCACGGTCAGGCAGATGATGAGTGCTTTGCCGCTGCGGTAGATGAAGTTCATTGCTTCCTGCTTTTTGCCGCGGGCGATGCGGCCTTTGACCCAGCCGGAGAAGATTTTAAGCACGATGAGCCCAACAAGGGCGATTATCATGCAGGAGACGACCTTGGCAACAACGCCTGAGCCGAGGAGCCATTCAAACGAGAAATAGTTGGTAGGGTTTTCCATTTTTAATCCTCCTGTTTTATAAGATCATATATTCTTTCAAGCTCTTCAAACGAGGAATAGTGCAGGGTGATCCTGCCCTTGTTCCTGTCGCCCGAAAAGCTGACCTTCAAACCGAACATCTTCTTGAACTGGTCGCCGACCTGATCAAGCTCTGCGTCGGAAAGCTTATTTTTCGGCTTTTCCTGCTTGCCAAGTTCCTTTATATACTGTTCGATCTTCCTGACCGACCAGCCTTCCTCGGCGGCTTTTTTGGCGATCTCCTGTCTTAGCTTTACATCTTCCACAGCAAGCAGCGCTCTTGCGTGGCCTGCGGACAAAACGCCGTTTTTGACATCATCTTTTATCTTATCGTCAAGTGACAGAAGCCTGAGCGCATTTGCGATGGCGGGTCTTGACTTGCCCAGTCTTTCCGCTGCCCGCTCCTGGGTATAGGCGCACTGCTCTATAAGCCCATGGATGCCCATGGCTTCCTCGATGGGGTTCAAATCGTCCCTTTGCAGGTTCTCGATCAGCGCGACCTCAGCGCGCCTGATCTCGTCATAGTCCCTGATCACAGCGGGGATGGTGCTCAGCCCTGCCATTCTGCTTGCTCTATACCTGCGCTCGCCTGCGATGATGGTATATCTATTGCCGTTCTTATAGACTATAATGGGCGAGATCACGCCAACAGCGGCGATGGAATCGGCCAGTTCCTTGAGCTTATCCTTATCAAAGCTGCGCCTTGGCTGGTTGGGGTTGGGGTCGATAAGGTTTATATCAACGTCTGCAAGCGCCTGTTCGTCCTGCGAAATATCCGCCATGGTATCGCCAAGCAGCGCTTCGAGCCCTTTGCCCAGTCCTTTCATCTTCATATTTTTCTCCTATTCTTCCTCGTTGTTCATTAAAAACTCGTTTGCAAGCTTTTTATATGCCACAGCGCCGGTGCTTCTTTCGTCATAGGCGCAGATGGGCAGCCCATGGGAAGGCGCTTCGGAGAGCCTTACGTTCCTTGGGATGACGGTCTTATAGACCTTATCCTTGAAATATGCTCTGACCTGCGCTGCGACCTGATTGCCAAGGTTGGTTCTTGCGTCGTACATGGTCATGAGCACGCCTTCAACGTCCAGCTTTTTGTTCAGCCTTTGCTTCACAAGCCTGACGGTGCTCATGAGCTGGGTGAGCCCTTCCAGGGCATAATACTCGCACTGGATGGGCACAAGGACGCTGTCGGCTGCGGTCAGCGCGTTGAGGGTCAGCAGTCCCAGCGAGGGCGGGCAGTCGATGAACACATAATCGTACTCGTCCTTTACCTTCGCCAGCGCTTCTTTCAGCACGCTCTCCCTGCCTTTTACGTCTACAAGGCTCACTTCCGCGCCTGCAAGCTGGATGTTCGCGGGCGCAACATCAAGCCCCTGCACGGTCGAGGACTTGATGACCTCGTTTATGGCGCTTTCGCCTGAAAACACGTCGAACATGGTGAGCTCAAGCGTGGATTTGTCCACGCCGCAGCCGCTTGTGGCGTTGCCCTGCGGGTCAATGTCCGCCAAAAGCACCCTTTTGCCCGCCTTCGCAACCGCCGCAGACAGGTTTACCGCCGTCGTCGTCTTGCCAACGCCGCCTTTCTGATTCGTCACCGCGACTACTTTGCCCATCTCTCTCCACGTCCTTCTCTTTGTTATTTTTCTATTATACATCCTTTCTCCCCCTTTTTCAATGTTTCACGTGAAACATGGAGGGGAAGGGACGGTTTCTTGGGAGAAGGCTTTGCCTTCTCCCAAACCCTCATCCACCAAGGGATTTCATCCCTTGGATTCCTGAGACTTTGGGATCAGGGAAAGTCAGGCTTTGGCTTACGATGAACCCGTAACGTATGGGTTCATCGTGATCGCTTTTGTGAGAACTTATGCGACAGAGATTTGGACAGTCCATCGCCCGTTTCTTTTCTTGTTAGAGTATGCTCTATTTAAAGCCTCCCTCTTGAGGGAGGTGGCAGCCGCAAGGCTGACGGAAGGAGTAATAACAAGTATTTTGCGTGCGCGGATTCTTCGTTTGCGAAATTTATGACGGTTGAAGAATTGGTTACTGTGATAAGGCAGTAAAGCCGTCTCGCGCACATATCGCGCGCCGCAAGGCGCATATCGCGTTTGCGCAAGCAAACATATCGCTCACGAAGTGACGATCTTGGGGGGAACGTTTTTTTGGTGAAGGGCTTCACCCTTCCCCAAGCCCCATCCAACCAAGGGATTTCATCCCTTGGATTCCTGAGACTTTGGGATCGGGAAAAGTCAGGCTTTTGCGTCGACGTGGCCGTAAGGGGTGGCCACGTCGAGGATAGCTGAGAGCTTGTTCAAACAGGGGTCAGAGTATTTTGCGTGCGCGGATTCTTGGTTCGCGAAATTTATGACGGATGAAGAATTGGTTAGTTTGATAAGGAAGAAAAGTAATTTCGCGCACATATCGCACGCCGCAAGGCGCATATCGCGTTTGCGCAAGCAAACATATCGCTCACCGAAGGTGAATATCTCAGCCGAAGGCTATATTGCTCAAACTTTTTGTGTTCTGTTTGGGCAAGAAAAAGCTCAAATGCGGACACCTCATCCGCCTCTTCGAGGCACCTTCCCCTCAAGGGGAAGGCAAGTAATTTTAGCAAACTCAAAATATTGTTTATTGGCATTATTTTCAGACAGTCAACATTTTGAGAATGCTGAGATATCTCGGCGTCTCCTCGGAGGTGCAACGTGTTAAGCAAACAGTCCGGTGGACTGTCTATCCAAAGGGCGACTGAGGGAGTTATGCGATAGTATTTTTAAATGCCGTAATTATTTTATTTTCCGAAGTATGCAGCAGCGCTTGCCTTCCCCTAGAGGCGCGACGCGTTAAGCAAATCGTCCGGTGGACGATTTGTAGCCAAAGCGGGGAGCAATTTATAATTGCGACCCGTTCAGGTGGCACCCGAAGGGTGACGGATGAGGTGTCACCGCTTATTATTTATAGTTGCACAAAAGAACCGCCCGCTAAACCATCCCCCAAAAAAGCTCGAGAGGTGAAACCTCTCGAACGTACCTCCCCAAAAAAGCGATATACTCGCTTCGCTCGTGCGATATGCGGCTTCGCCGCGCGATATGTGCGCGAGACGACTTTTAAGCCTTATTAAACTAACCTGTTCTTCAGCCGTCATAAATTTCTCGTTATTTGGCTTACGCGCACGCAAAATACTTGTCTTCAGCATAAATTCCCACGATTGCATTTGCCGCGCACTTTCGCGTAACATCCCACGCCCCCAAAAAGCCGCGGAATCCAAGGGATGAAATCCCTTGGGCCCAGAGCTCGAGAGGGCGCAGCCATCTCGAACGTCTCCCCCCCAAAAAGCGATATACTCGCTTCGCTCGTGCGATATGCGGCTTCGCCGCGCGATATGTGCGCGAGACGACTTTACTGCCTTATCACAGTAACCAATTCTTCAGCCGTCATAAATTTCGCAAACGAAGAAACCGCGCACGCAAAATACTTTGACCCTTCCTCTCAGCCATTTTCGATGGCGGCATACCTGCCGCCGCCATCGACAGCTTCCGCTTGACTTCCTAAAACCCAAAGCCGCGGGATCCAAGGGATGAAATCCCTTGGTGGATGAGGGTATGGGAGAAGGCAAAGCCTTCTCCCATAAAAACCACCCCTCATAACTAAAAAAATCCCCCCGCGGACGGGCAGATCCGGCGGGGGGTACGAGTGAAGGGGCATATTTTCGGGCGGACGGGCGGTCCGCCCTATAATAACGTTTCACGTGAAACATTATTATCGAATAATGAAGAGTAAACGGAGGAATGACCGAAGGAAAACTAAATCGGGCGAGGATCGGCGGGGATCATCTGCGCTTCATGGGAATGACAATGCTAATCTCAAGGTGGTCGTGCGCCTGAGTGGCGGAATACTTGGTGTCAAAGCCTGCGACCTTCATCTTTTCGACGATGTCCTTGAAGGAGTTCACAAAAAGACGCGCGTCGGCGGTGAGGGTCATGATGCGGGGCACGCGCTTGGGGGAATCGGAATCCATGCGGTATTTGGTGTCCAGCATGCGCTCGATGAGGGACTCGGTCTCTTTGACGTTCATCTGATTCTGAACGATGGAGGTTATCGCCTGCTTTTGAAGCACCTCGTCGTGCAGGCGCAGGAGCGCCCTTGCCTGACGCTCAACGAGGTTGTGCTGAAGGATAAGGCGCTTGACCGAGGGCGCGAGCTTCAAAATGCGGATCTTGTTGGCGATGGTGCACTGGTTTTTGCCCACGCGCTTTGCCAGCTCGTCCTGCGAGATGCCCATCTTGCGCATGATGTTAATGTAGCCCTCGGCTTCCTCGATGAAATGAAGGTTTTCGCGCTGCAGGTTCTCGATCATCGCCATGTAAGCGGAGTCGGAATCGTAGGCGGTGACCACGATCGCGTCGATGTACTGAAGCCCGAGCATGATGCATGCGCGCAGCCTGCGCTCGCCCGCGATCAGCTCGTATTCCTCGCTGCGGGTCTTTCTGACCGTGATGGGCTGGATGAGCCCGACCTGATGGATGGATTGAGCGAGCTCAAAGAGGTTTTCTTCGGAGAAAAATTTGCGCGGCTGGAAAGGGTTGGTGCGTATCATTGATATCGGTACAGAGGTCACTTTCCGTTTTGCCGCATCGTCATTGGCGGTTTTCCTGATCGCAAGCTGAGTCATTTCGCCGCGCTCCTTTCGTCTTCGTGTACATGTATAATGCCACGAATATGCCAAAAGAGCAAGAAAAAGCGTGCGACATAAGCTGCGCACGCATATTCGACATAAATGTCGGCTATTTGCTGCCGATCGGCGATTTTTTTATCTGAGCGAAGGTTCTGGGGAAATTTGGGGGAGTGGGGCGGATTTTGCGCGCGATAATGAGGGTGCGGCTCTGCTCGCCGTCAAAAAGGGAGTAATCGGATTTTATGTATTTTTCTTCACAGCCAAGAGCGGAAAGCGCGCGGTCGGAATTGATGAGCTCCTCGTCGATGCCCGGGCCCTTGTAGGCGATGAAGCTGCCGCCGACGTTTACGAAGGGAAGGGTGAGCTCGATGAGGGTGTTATAGGAGGCGACCGCCCTTGCCAAGGCGAGGTCGAAGCTGTCGCGGAAGCCGGGCTCCCTTGCAAGCTCCTCGCCCCTTGCGTGCAAAGCCTTTCCGGGGAGGGAAAGCGCGGCGCAGGTCTCGTTCAAGAAATTGACCTTTTTGCCGACCGCGTCGACCATGGTGAAGGAAAGGTCTCTTCTAAGGATCATGAGGGGGATGGAGGGAAAGCCCGCGCCCGCGCCGAGGTCGATGACTTTGGCTCCCTCTTTGATGTAGGAAGCGGCGTGGATGAGGGGGGCGGCGCTGTCATAAAAATGCTTCCACGCAGCGTCAGTCTCGCTTTCGATCCTTGTGAGATTGAATTTTTTGTTGGCTTCGATCAACATGTCGTAAAATGCGGTGAATTTCTCCGCCGCATCGCCGGGGATCTGGTTAAGCCCCGCTTTTTTAAGTATTTCAACCGTAAATTCGCCGATCATAGTGTTTTTTCACGCTTTCTTTTTTCCAAATATACCATGAGCACGCTGATATCGCCGGGGGAAACGCCCGAAATTCGCGCCGCCTGACCCAGGGTCTCGGGGCGGATGGCGGAAAGCTTCTGGCGCGCTTCTATCCTGAGGGAGTCGATCTTACTGTAATCGACATCTTCGGGCAGCTTCTGCGCTTCCTTTCTGCGGAACTCGGCGCTCTGCGCCTCCTGACGCCTGAGATACCCCTCGTATTTGAGCCTGATCTCGATCTGCTCGCCCGCCTGATAGCAGATATCGGGCAGCTCGTCGGGCTTGATGGATTTCAAGATATCCCAGGTGACCTTCTGCCTTTTCATCAGCTCGATGCCGCTGACCCTGCCCGATACGGGGCTTTCGCCCAAGCTTAATAAAGTTTCGTTTACTTCATCGGGGGTAAAGCGGACTTTTTCAAGGGCTAATACGCCTGTCTCGATGTCTTTGAGCTTCTTTTCCAGCTTTTCGCCGCGCTTTTCTTCCGCAAGGCCGATATCAAGGCCGATTTTTGTCAGGCGCATATCGGCGTTGTCCTGCCTGAGGGTGAGCCTGTATTCTGCACGCGACGTCATCATGCGGTAGGGCTCGTTGGTGCCCTTGGTGGTAAGGTCGTCGATCAAAACGCCGATGTATGCGTCGGCCCTGCCAAGGACGACTTCTCCCTTATCTTCAAGCATTCTTGCGGCGTTGATGCCGGCGATGATGCCCTGAGCGGCGGCTTCCTCATAGCCCGAGGAGCCGTTGATCTGCCCTGCGAAGAACAGGCCTTTTATGTCCTTGCTCTCCAATGTACGCTTTAGAACGGTGGGGTTGATGCAGTCGTACTCGATGGCGTAAGCCAATCTTGTGATGCGGACGTTTTCAAAGCCGTCCAAGGTCTTATAAAACTGCCTTTGCACGTCCTCGGGCAGCGAGCTGCTCATGCCCTGCACGTACCATTCGTCGGAAAACACGCTTTCGGGCTCCAAGAAGAACTGGTGGCGTTCTTTATCCGCGAATCTTACGATCTTGTCCTCGATCGAGGGGCAGTACCTTGGGCCGACGCCCTCGATAACGCCGGTAAACATGGGCGCGCGGTGGAGGTTATTTCTAATGATCTCATGGGTTTTTGCATTGGTATACCCAAGGTAGCAGCAGATCTGGTCCTTCTCAAGATTATCGTTCATGAAAGAGAAGGGGACGATCTTGCTGTCGCCGTACTGGGGTTCCAATTTGCTCAGATCAACAGATTTTATATCCACCCTTGCGGGGGTGCCGGTCTTGAACCTTCTCAGTTCAAAGCCGAGGCTTTTAAGGCTGTCCGACAGCGGGTTTGCGTTGGTGAGACCGGAGGGGCCTTCGTTTGCCATGTATTCGCCGATGATGATTCTGCTCTTTAGGTAAACGCCGGTTGCGAGCACGGCTGCTGCGCAGTCATAAACAACGCCTGTTGCGGTTTTTACGCCGGTGACCTTACCGCCCTTAGTTATTATCTCGGCCGCTTCTGCCTGGATGAGGTCAAGGTTCTCCTGTCTGAGCAGTGTTCTGGTCATCCTGAACTGGTACATCTTTTTGTCGGCCTGCGCTCTGAGCGAATGGACAGCGGGGCCTTTGCCGGTGTTGAGCATCCTCGACTGCAAAAATACATCGTCAATGCATTTGCCCATCTCGCCGCCCAGCGCGTCGACCTCCCTTACAAGGTGGCCCTTCGCTGTGCCGCCTATCGCAGGGTTGCACGCCATCAGCGCTACGCCGTCTATGTTCAGCGTCATAAGCAGGGTCCTGTGACCCATCCGCGCAAGCGCAAGCGCCGCTTCTACGCCTGCATGCCCCGCGCCTACTACTACTGCTTCGTATTTCATGGTCGCTCCTTTGTGGGGTGGAGAGGGGGACGTTTTTTTTGGAAGAAGGCGTTGCCTTCTCCCAAGCCCTCATCCACCAAGGGATTTCATCCCTTGGATTCCTGAGACTTTGGGATCAGTAAATTTTATACATTGGCTTACGAGGAACCCGTAAAGTATGGGTTCCTCGTGATCGCTTTTGTGAGAACTTATGCGACAGAGATTTGGACAGCCAATCGTCCGTTTCTTTTCTTGTTAGAGTATGCTCTATTTAAAGCCTCCCTCTTGAGGGGGCGACGCGTTAAGCAAACAGTCCGGTGGACTGTTTGTAGCCAAAGCCCGCCGAGGCTTGTCCGAGGCGCGTCGGTGGCAGCCGCAAGGCTGACGGAAGGAGTAATAACAAGTATTTTGCGTGCGCGTATTCTTCGTTCGCAAAATTTTTGACGGATGAAGAAACGGTTACTGTGATAAGGCGCAAAAACTCTATCGCGCACATATCGCGCGCCGAAGGCGCATATCGCTCACCAAAGGTGAATATCGCTCCCGAAGGGAATATCGCTGCACCGAAGGTGCAATCTCTTGCTGCACCATAGGCGCAATACATACTTAACCAGATTAAGTATAACATAGAATTGCAAAATACGACAAGGGAAATGTCAAGCGTTGGGCTTTGGCTGGTTACTTTGAAAACTCCTTCCGTCACGGCTTCGCCGTGCCAGCGACGCGCCGCGGGACAAACCTGCGGCGAGCTTTGGCTAGCTACTTAGAGGACTACCTCAGTCAGCTTCGCTGACAGCTCCCTCAAGAGGGAGCCTTTAAACACCGCAGTCTATTACAAAAAGAAAAGGCTGAATAACCCTTAATTTCTATCGCATAACTCCCCTAAAAATAAATCACGCGTTGCCCATACTTTACGGGCAACGCGTAAGCTACAGTATGAAATTACCTGATCCCAAAGATTCAGGAATCCAAGGGATGAAATCCCTTGGTGGATGAGGGTTTGGGAGAAGGCAATGCCTTCTTCCACATAAACAACTAAAGAACAAAATCTATCTGCCAGAGGAAGAAAAATCTTTGGGAGAAGGCAAAGCCTTCTTCCAAAAAAAGGGCGCAGCCATCTCGAACGTAACCCCAAGATCGTCACTTCGTGAGCGATATGTTTGCTTGCGCAAACGCGATATGCGGCTTCGCCGCGCGATATGTGCGCGAGATGGCTTCTATACCTTAAAAAACTTACCGGTTCTTCAGCCGTCATAAATTCTGCGAACCAAGAATCCGCGCACGCAAAATACTTGCTATTACTCCTTCCGTCAGCCTTGCGGCTGCCACCGACGCGCCGCGGGACAAACCTGCGGCGAGCTTTGGCTAGCTACTTAGAGGACTCCCTCAGTCGCCCTTCGGGCGCCAGCTCCCTCGGGGAGGGCGCCTTTAAATACTGCAACCTCAAATGTAAGTATATAAAAAATAGTTTTTCTTAATCCAAGCGTTTGTGTTACAGGAGTCTTCCTCTTTATGCACGTCGCTGTCAGCGAAGTTGACTGAAGGAGTCATAACAAGTAATATGCAATGCGCGCATGTTTTGATTAGTAACTACCCTAAAGAATAAACTTCCTGAAAATAAATCACGCGTGACCCATACTTTACGGGTCACGCGTAAGCTAACGTATTCAATTACTCAAACAAAATGCCGCGGGTTCCAAGGGTTGCAAACCCTTGGTCAGAGAGCTCGAGAGGTGAAACCTCTCGAACGTACCCCCACTACTCAGTAATAGGCGACAGACCCCAGATGCGCTGGTTGTACTCGTCGATGGTACGGTCGGAGGAGAAGAAGCCGCTCATTGCGGTATTGACGAGGGCCATTTCCTGCCACTTATAGTGGTTGGTATAGTCCTTATTGATGCGCTCCTTGACGGAGACGTAGGCGTCGAAGTCTTTAAGGACGAGGTAGGGATCGGCCATCTGACCCCACTGACCGAACAGGAGGGCGTGGTAGATATCGCCGAACATCTTGGGCTGGTCGGGGTTGATGGTACCGTCGATCAGCTGATCGAGCACGCGGCGGATGCGCGCGTCTGCCTCGTAGACCTGACCTGCGCGGTACTGGTTATGCTTGATGAGGTTATCGACCTCCTGCGCGAGCAGGCCGAAGATATAGATGTTTTCATCGCCCACGCGCTCGTAGATCTCGACGTTTGCGCCGTCCATGGTGCCGCAGGTGAGGGCGCCGTTCATCATGAACTTCATGTTGCCGGTGCCGCTGGCTTCCTTGCCGGCAGTGGAGATCTGCTCGGAGATATTGGCAGCGGGGATGAGGATCTCGGCGTTGGAAACGCAGTAATTTTCAAGGAAAACGACCTTGAGGTACTTGGAAGCCTTGGGATCGTTGTTGATCATGCGGGCAACGTCGTTTATGAGCTTGATGATCTGCTTTGCCATGGAATAACCGGGCGCGGCCTTTGCGGCGAAGATGAAGGTCTTCTTGGGCATCCTGAAGCGGGGCTCGGTCTTGATGCGGTTGTAAAGGTGCATGACATGCAGGATGTTGAGCAGCTGGCGCTTGTACTCGTGCAGGCGCTTTGCCTGAACATCGAAGATGGAATCGGGGTCGATATCCTCGCCCTGACGCTCCTTGAGGTAGTTGGAAAGCCTGACCTTGTTATCGCGCTTGACCTGAGCATACTTATCAAGGAACGCCTTATCCTTGCGGAAGGCGAGCAGATCTTCGAGCTTGGAAGGATCGCGCTTGAAGCCGTCGCCGATCGCCTCGCAGATGAGGTTAGTCAAACCGGGGTTGGAATCCAGCAGCCAGCGACGGTGAGTAATGCCGTTGGTGATGCCTAAGAATTTCCCGGGATCGGTGACATAGAAATCGCGGAAGGTATCGCGCTTTAATATCTGGGCGTGCAGCTGGGATACGCCGTTTACGGTGTGGGCGATATCGACGCACAGGTTTGCCATATGGATCTGGCCGTAGGCGATGATCGCCATGGAAGCGATCTTCTCCCACTGGTTGGGGTAGAAATCCCAAAGGCGCTTGCAAAGGCGCCTGTTCATTTCGACTAAGATGGAATAAATCCTGGGCAGGGTGGTCTTTACGATGTCCTCGCCCCAGCGCTCAAGAGCCTCGGAAAGGACGGTGTGGTTGGTGTATGCAAAGACCCTGCGGCAGACGTACTCTGCGTCCTCCCATGAATAGCCGTTCTCGTCCATCATGATGCGCATGAGCTCGGGGATGGCAAGACCGGGATGGGTGTCGTTGATCTGGATGGCGATCTTCTCGGGCAGGCGGGTGAGGTCTTCGGTGTAGGTCTTCTTAAAGTCCTTGACGATCAGCTGCATGGTGGCGCTTGCAAGGAAGTAATGCTGCCTTAAGCGCAGCTCCTTGCCCTGAATGTGCCTGTCTTCGGGATAGAGGACCTTGGAGATGACCTCGGCAAGGTCTTTTTCTTCCATCATGCGGGTGTACTCGCCCTGATTGAAGTAGTGCATGTTGATGCGCTCGGGAGCCTTGGCGCTCCACAGGCGCAGCTGGTTTACGCGGTTGGTGTCATAACCCACAACGGGGATATCGTAGGGCATAGCAAGGACGGTGGAATAGTCGACATGCTTGATTTTGAGCTTGCCGGAGGACCAGTCCTCTTCAACTCTGCCGTAGAAATGGACCTCGCACTCGTCTTCGGGCACGGGGATCTCCCAGATGTTGCCGTTCTCGAGCCAGTTGTCCGCAAGCTCTACCTGGTTGCCGTCCAGTATCTTCTGCCTGAACAGGCCGAACTCGTACCTGATGGAGCAGCCCATTGCGGGAAGGGACATGGAGGTCAGAGAATCGAGGAAACAGGCTGCAAGCCTGCCAAGGCCGCCGTTGCCAAGGCCGGGCTCGGGCTCGTATTCCTCAACTGCGTTTAAGTTGATGCCAAGCTCATCGCAGGCCGCCCTATACGCGGTGTCGGACAAAAGGTTTATCATGTTGTTGCTCATGAGCCTGCCGATCAAAAATTCTACGGAAAGGTAGTACACCTTCCTTGCGCCCGCTTCCATGCGCCTGCCGGAGGACAGGGCGCGCTTTTCCATGATCTGGTCGCGCACGGTGAGCGCAAGTATCTGATATTTCTGTGCGTCGTTTATCTCTTCAATGGTCTTACCGAAATTCTGCATGCTCTTGTG
>SVHB01000101.1 GCA_015056005.1 Clostridiales bacterium | reverse complement strand
TCGGTTAAACATCCTGTCAGTCAAGGAAGGATTATTATGAAGGCTTATTATCTTCTTACCAAAACAAAAAACGACATCTTCATCAGCCGCTGCGATACAAAAAGCGTCAGGCGCATAAATATTCCCGCAAGCATCAAGGAAGAAGATTTTGATCTGCTTGATGCCGATTCCATGCGCAGATTCCTGTCCCTGCTTACCCTTGATAAGCACGACGGCTGGCTTGTTTCATATCCGCATACCACAGAAGCTGCAGCACAGGACTATGAAAGAGCGCTCAAAAAAGCCGGCTTTACCGCGCCCGTTGCTATATCCGATCTGGATATACTGAACGAAGTATATAATAAAAACGATCAGGAACAGAAATATTTCAGAAGCATCAGCATCATTATCGATAAAGACAATGTCAGAATGCAGTTATACGCAAATGACCAAAACCTGTTCCATTCCTTTTCACCAAACCCGCCCGACGGCATAGGCAGATCATTTTCCGATATACCCACTCCCATGAGATCGGTCAATTCCATCATTATTGCGGGCGATCATCCGTCATTTGGCGTAATTGAGGATGCCTACAGAAAAGTGTATTCCTGTAAAATAAGCACAGATCGTAAAGATGACGCCGTCCATTCAGGTCTTGAAACAATATGCCAAAACATCCTTATCGCAAACGCTCTGCTCAGCTGCTGGTCAAAACACCGCACAGGCGCTAAAAATCTCCCCGGGGCGATATACGAAAGGTATCACAAGAACATACTTGCCCCCATAGATGAGCTCCTGACCGTATCCGATCTGTACGATTCGTCACTTGCATATTGGAAGGCAGGCTTTATAAGGTATAAGGATGTAAGTATCCATATGCTCAGGAACATGGAAAAGCTGTTTGAGGAAGAAACTCCTCAAAAGCTCTCAAGAGCTTTGAGCGATTTTTGCATTGAATATGCCGACACGGTAAACAGAATGCTCCGCATCGCAGCCAACAAAGCCGGTGAAGAGTTTTTTTCTAAGCACATCGGATACCTCAAAGATGATAAGCTTCTTCAAAACATACTGCAATACCTGAACTTTTACACAAAGGACGCCCTCACTCGCGCATGCATGAGCGTCACAAACGCATATGTTGAAGACCATACAGCTATCATCGACATTCCTTCCGGCCATCGGACGCGCCTGCTTAACGAAAAAGCCGATATTTTTAATAACGCAAAGCATATCTGCGATACTATTGCCAAGGAAAACTATGCAAACATCTACACTCCCGACGAAAAGCGCAGGCTCTTAGCGGAATTCATCTTAACTGCGATACAGGATACCGATAAACAGGTCATTGACATTTTGACCAAGTACATCAGCAAAAATTCGCTGTTTATAAATCGCGCAAAGAAAATGCTCCACTTGGATATTGACGTCATAATCGATGACATAAATGCCATCGAACAAGGCGCAGCCGCAGGGCTCAATATAAACTGGGTGGAAGAAGAACCCGCTCCAACCAATGAGAATCCCTACGGCGATGACTATCAGGGTCATATAAGCTGATTCAAAACGAAATAATGCGAAAGCTTGCCATCTGCGTTCATAGCAGGGCAAGCTTTCGTATTTATGTCAGTACATACGGTTATTTTTGTGCGCCGCAGCCGCTGCATCCGGCGCATTTACCGGCGCAGGTCTTGGCATCCGGGCATCCAACGCATTGGACGCCTTTCTTTTTTTCCTTACGAATGTATATGACCACAGCGGTTATTATCGCTGCAACAAAAAGGATGATCAGAATATCAGTCATGGTTTACCTATTGAGAGCGTATTCTTTGGACAGGTTCTTGTCGGACTTTATGCACAGGTATCCGATAACGGCAACTATTGCAGCCACAGCGATAAGGCCGGGGAAGAAGCCCGCGCCAAGAGCGCCGGTGGTGATAAAAGTGCCGATCTGGTATACAAGGTATGCTACGGTAAAGCCGGTAGCAAACTGAAGCGCCACGCCGCCCCAGAACCACTTGCGGTCGTTGATCTCGGAGTTCATTGCACCAAGAGCAGCAAAGCAGGGAGGAGTGAACAGGTTGAACATCAGATAAGCGAGCGCTGCGATCTTGGTGATGGCAAACACTGCGGCAACCTCTGCACCTGCGCCTTCCATCAGCGCCAGCTCTTCGGTATCGATAAGGTTTTCAAGGCCAACAAAGCAGACGGCCAGAGTGCCAACAACATTTTCCTTTGCGATAAAGCCCGTAACCGCGGCTGCTGCCAGCTGCCAGGAAGCAACGCCTACGATGGGGATGAGCAGATAAGAGATGGGCGACGCGATGGAGGCAAGTATGGAATCGGATGCCGCCTCTGCAACCTGGAAGTTCCAGTTGAAGGTCTGCATGATCTGAACAACCGTATTGCAGACAAGTATAACGGTACCGGCCTTTACGATATAAGCCCAGCCGCGGCTGCACATGGACAGGAACGCGCGCTTGAGAGAAGGCAGCTTATATTCGGGCAGCTCAATAATGAAGAAGGATTTACGGTTTTTATGACCTGCGATCTTGTTTACCAGCAGCGCGCCGATGAGGATGATAACGATACCTGCAAAATACATCAGAGTGCCTACCCATGATGCGCCGGAGAAGAACGCGCCAGCGAAAAGGGCTATAACGGGAAGTTTTGCGCCGCAGGGCATGAAAGGAGCCAGCATTGCGGTAGCCCTGCGCTCACGCTCGTTGCGGATGGTGCGGCAGGCCATAACGCCGGGAATGGCGCAGCCGGTGCCGATAACAAAGGGGATAACGGATTTGCCGGAAAGACCGACCTTTTTGAATATGGGATCAAGAACGACGGTAGCTCTTGCCATATAGCCGCAGTCCTCGAGCAGAGCAATGAGGAAGTACATGACCATTACCAGAGGCAGGAAACCTACAACAGCGGCCACACCGCCGATAACACCATCAACCAAAAGAGCCTGAAGGATGGGAGACGCACCCGAAACCAGCTCGCCTACCCAACCCTGGAAAGCTTCAAGCCATCCCACCAGAGTGTCCGCAAGCCAAACGCCAAGGCCCAGAGAACCGTCGGACTGGGATATATGGAACACAAGGAACATTACTGCAGCAAAGATCGGGATACCCGCAACCGGGTGAGTTATTATCGCGTCGATCTTATCCTGGAAGTTCTTGTTCTTGGTCAGAACCTTGCGGCTTTCAACATCGGAAACGATCTTGTTTACAAACTCAAAGCGCTTGCGGTCTGCCGCTTCAACAGCTTCCTTGCTGGTCAGATCGATTTCGCCCTGATTGTAGGGAGCGATCTGAGACTTGCCCGAGAGATCTGCTGCAGCCTTTACCACCTCAGCAAGACCCTTAGCGCCTGTGGAAACAGTCTCTATAACGGGACAGCCAAGCTTATCGGATAAAGTCTTAATATCGATCTTGGTATCCTTCTTGGAGTTTATATCGGCTTTATTGAGCGCTACAACGACCGGAACACCAAGCTCCAGCAGCTGAGTGGTAAAGAAAAGGCTTCTGCTAAGGTTGGTGGCATCCACAATGTTGATTATCGCATCGGGATTCTCGTTTTTAACATAGGAGCTGGTGATGCTCTCCTCCGAAGTGAACGGAGACATAGAGTACGCGCCGGGAAGGTCGACCGCGATCAATTCCTTGCCGCCTGTATAGCTGCTCTTTATGGCAGCTTCTTTCTTGTCTACCGTAACGCCCGCCCAGTTGCCGACTTTTTCGTTGCGTCCGGTCAGCGCGTTGTACATGGTGGTTTTGCCGCTGTTAGGATTGCCCGCAAAAGCAATTCTCATATTGTTTCCTCCTCAAATTTGTGTTCCGCAATAAGCTGCGACCTTAGTTAGTTACCTCTAACCCGTGGGCAAAGGAAATCCGTTGATTTCCTTCCAAAATCCATATCATCAGATGAGAATGGCTTCCGCCAGTTGGTTGTCAATGTTATATCTTCCGTCCTTTATTGAAACCGTGCAGCCGCCTCTTCTTCTTGAAACAACGGTGATGGGCTCACCGCTGTAGCAGCCAAGCGAGAACAGAAACGCATTGAGATCCTCGTCGTTAGTGTTTATCCCACGAATAGTATATTCTTTGCCTTCGTATGCAGATGTCAGATTCATATTGTCCTCCCTATCGCAAAAACAGTTTCAGTTCAATGTGTCTAACTGCTTTTTATAAAAAATATTAGCCACCGCTAACCACTTAGTATGATACCTCTAACCGCACTTCTTGTCAACACTTTTTTTTACTAAACAAATAATTTTTTCCAAATAAATCAGTCCGTGGAAATAAAAAAAGCGGTGTACCAAAACGGTACACCGCAAAACGATCATTCTACAGAGAAAATATAGTAATAAACGGGCTGACCGCCGGGGAGCATTTCAACATCACAGTCGGGATAGGTCTCCTGAATGCGCTCAAGCAGCGCCTTGGAATCCTCTTCGCTCACATCGCTGCCGTAGAAGACGGTGATCACGGCGGAGTCCTCATCTGCCATGGTCGCAAGCACGTCCATGGTAACATCGGCAATATCCCTGCCCACGCAGACGATATCGCCCTCGGACATACCCAGAACATCGCCC
>SVHB01000100.1 GCA_015056005.1 Clostridiales bacterium | reverse complement strand
CTCTGACCGTGGCATACCTCGCAGGGAACGTAAATATCGGGCAAAAAGTGCATCTCGATCTTTACGATACCGTCGCCAGAGCAAGCCTCGCACCTGCCGCCCTTTACGTTGAAGGAGAACCTGTTGGCCTTATAACCTCTCGCCTTAGCCTCGTTGGTCTGGGCAAAGATCGTCCTTATCATGTCAAAAAGACCCGTATATGTAGCGGGGTTGGACCTTGGCGTGCGCCCGATGGGGCTCTGGTCTATCGCTATGATCTTATCAAGCTTATCTACGCCCTCCATTCCGCCGTGCTTTCCCGGTACGGTATGAGCGCGGTTCAGATCCCTTGCGAGGGCTTTATAGAGTATCTCGTTTACAAGGGAAGATTTACCGCTGCCGCTGACGCCGGTGACGCAGGTGAATACGCCCAACGGGAAATCGACATCGATGTTTTTAAGGTTGTTTGCGCCTGCGTTCTTTACCCTGAGCCATCCTGCGGGCGTTCTCCTGACATTGGGTACAGCAATTTTCAGCTCTCCCGAGAGGTATTTGCCGGTGATGGAATCTTTGCATGCGGCAACCTCCATCGGTGTGCCCTGCGCCACTACCTTTCCTCCGTGTATACCCGCACCGGGGCCGATATCAACAAGATAATCCGCTTCACGCATGGTATCCTCGTCGTGTTCAACGACTATCAGCGTGTTGCCAAGATCCCTTAAATGCTTTAAGGTCGCCAGCAGCTTCGAATTATCCCTCTGATGCAGACCGATCGAGGGCTCGTCAAGTATATACAATACGCCCATAAGACCGCTGCCGATCTGAGTTGCAAGCCTTATTCTCTGCGCTTCGCCGCCCGAGAGGGTCGCCGCGCCGCGCATCATGGTAAGGTAGCTGAGCCCCACGTCGCAAAGGAAGCTGAGCCTTGTGCATATCTCCTTGAGTATTCTCTCGGCTATCATCGCCCTTGTTTTATCAAGCTCAAGGTTTTTGAAAAACTCCAAAGAATCGCTGATGGACATATCGCACACATCAACTATAGATTTACCGCCTATAGTGACCGTAAGCGCTTCCTTTTTAAGGCGCTTTCCTCCGCACTGCGGGCAAGGCATGGTAGTCATATAGTTTTCGTATTCGCCGCGCATATACTCCGAGCCCGTCTCCTCGTATTTTCTTTCGAGGTTTGGGATTATGCCTTCAAAAGCCGCGGTAAAAGAGCCAGAGCCGTTGGCCTTATCATAGGTTATCTTTAGTTTCTCGCCGCCTGTGCCGTAAAGGAGCACGTTCTTGCCTTCCTCCGGTATATCCTTGAAAGGCGTGTCCATGGTAAAGCCGTATTTTTCCGCAATGGCTCTGAAATACATATTTGCAAAGGAATCCTTGTCCTTTACATTCCAGCCCGATGCGTTTATCGCACCCTTTGAAAGCGGCAGATTATCATCGGGAACCACGCTTTCTCTAGAAATGGTCATCTTGGTGCCAAGACCGGAGCAGGCGGGACAGGCGCCAAAGGGGCTGTTGAAGGAAAACAGGCGGGGCTCAAGTTCCTCAATGCTTATGCCGCAGTCATCACAGGCATAGTTCTGGGAAAAGAGCATCTCTTCTCCGCCCTCCACCGCAACCGTTACTATGCCGCCGCTCATCCTGAGCGCAGTTTCCATGGAGTCGGTCAGCCTTCTGTTTATATCGGCGCGGACTATCAGGCGGTCGACCACTACCTCAAGCGTATGGCGCTTGTTCTTGTCCATCCTGATATCTTCGCCAAGCTCGTATACGGTGCCGTCAAGGCGGATACGGGCAAAACCGCTCTTCCTGAGATCCTCCAGCAGCTTTACGTTTTCACCCTTTTTGCCGCGGATTATGGGAGCGTAGATATATATGCGCGATCTTTCGGGCAGAGCAAGCACAGCGTCTACCATCTGGTCTATGGACTGCTGACGTATCTCTTTGCCGCATTTTGGGCAATGAGGTATGCCGATCCTTGCATACAGAAGGCGCAGATAATCGTATATCTCGGTCACCGTACCGACGGTGGACCTCGGGTTTCTTGCCGTGGTTTTCTGATCTATGGAAATAGCAGGTGAAAGACCTTCGATATAGTCCACATCCGGCTTTTCCATCTGCCCCAAAAACTGACGGGCATACGAAGACAGGGACTCGACATACCTTCTTTGTCCTTCCGCGTATATGGTATCAAAAGCAAGCGAAGTCTTACCCGAGCCGGAAAGACCGGTGAAAACAACAAGGCTCTCCCTTGGAATGGAAATATCAATATTCTTAAGATTATGCTGGCGCGCACCTTTTACAAAAAGTTCTTTCATAACAACCTCACGAACAAACATTCGCCTTATTATAGCACATGAGATTTTACACTTCAAGGCGAACATAAAAAAAAGAGCACAAATATGCACCCGTAAGTGTTACACAAGGCTTCAAACAAAAAAAGAAAACCTTGCCGCACTGTTTTCTTGATGCTATAATTAAATAAGATTACAAACTCACATTCTAAAAATAAAACAAATCATACCGAATCGTTCAAAAGCAATTCGGACGCAGACGCCGTTAACCCTTATTTTTGATACGATCAAAATGATTTATACCGAAACATAAACGGAATATATAACAACGGGGGCACTGATCATGGAGCATAAAATTTATAAAAGATATCCGATAGGCAACAAGCGCTTTATCTGGAAACAAAAAGACTTCATACTCTCCACCTTTTCCGGTTTTCCTGAGATGGGCACTCAGGAGGGCGATATCGATGTGGTTGCCGACAGGTATGCCAGGCATCATAAAGAGGCCGGCTTCAATCTCATGGAGCTTGGCTGGGTGGACCATGAAGGTTCTTGGGCGGCTGTGGAGGCCTGCGAAAACAACGGGATCGACCTCGTTTTTCAGGATATGAGCATCATGGGCGGCATGACCTCCCGTCACCTTGAAAGAAAAGTATCCAGAGAGGTCATCAAGTCTGTGGTTGACAAACTGAAGGATAAGAAGCATACAATAGGCTATTATGTTTGGGACGAGCCTCAATGCGAGGAACAAATGACAGAGGCCAGAAGGCAAATGGACATTTTACAGGAATTGGATCCAGAAGCTCTTTTGTTCACCGTGGCAGATCCCGATTACAACAGGAACCCTGCCAAAAAGGACGCTTTGGGAAATCCCACTGGTCTTCCCGGGGATTCATGGGAAAATGGTCGATATGTTCCTTACATTCATGAATTCGCCGAGAAAATGGATCCTCCGGTAATGTCCTTTGATTACTATCCTGTAGGCGATTATTTCGGCGTTTGGCCGGGTCATAAATACAGCTATGAAAACCAGCTTGACGACAGCTTCATGCTGCTTTCGATGGCGCTGGTCCGTGATGTAGCAAAGAAGCACGATTTGCCGTTCTGGTTCTATTATCAGGGATATAAGCTCTTTAAATGTACAAAGAAAGAGGACTTCATCTTTCCAATGGTTCGCTGCTTTATGTACAGCGCTGTCCTTTACGGCGCAAAGGGGCTGCAGAACTATGCAACGGGCGAAAAGGGCAATCGATTCATGAATCCCGACGGATCAAAGGGAGATTTCTTTGAAGATCAGAAACAAATCAACTATGAGCTTAAAAACCTTGGCAATACCCTGATGGCACTTGATTCCAAGCTCATAATCCATTCATCCGATCTTCTGAGCGGCTGCGAATATACAAAGCCTTATTTCAACTCTTTTGAGGAAAGCCTTATCTTTGCAGAAGAGCTTCCCAAACGAACCTCTGTGGGCGAGCTCGAAGATAAATACGGCAATCGCTATGCGGTCATTCTAAACCGCGATTATGAAAAAGTTTCCGCAATCAGCTTAAAGCTGAAAGACAGTTTCAGGGTATACGAGGTAAGCAAAGAAGACGGTAAGCAAAGGATAATTCTTGATTCAGCAAGTCAGCTCACCTTAACGCTTCAGCCCGGGGACGCGGTTCTCTATCGTTTCCAGAAGGCAAGCGATACCCCCTTTACCTGTGAATACGAATTGGCGGAATAAAAGTTTTAACGCCATACCCGCAAACCTAACAAATAACTCCCCAAAATGAGCTCGGCATCCTGCCGGGTTCATTTTTCTTTTACCCGTTTTTTCAAAAAATGCACCGCGAAAGTTAGATGCTTTCGCGGTGCAAACCGTATTATCAATACTATTCATCAGCGTTGGGTTCATAAGTCTAAGTGCGATCGATATCTGCTTCGAGCTCGTAAGGGAGTCAGCATATCATTTATTCTTCATAAACGACATCTTATTCTTCAAGCGCATAGAACATTTCGGTCATAGCGCCGGTATAGTTTTCCTGCATGCTGCAGAAGGTCACGATGCAGACATAGTCCCCCTTTTCGATGCAGATCAGCATTTCATACATCGGGACATCGGAATAAGCTGCGGTAAGGGCTATCGCATCTCTGTCCTCTCCCGCAAACTTTATGCTTCCAAGGTGAACCTCGACATCCTCCATACCGATATCTTCCAGTGCCTGAGGAAGCTGAGCAGCAGAGAGGTCCATGTATTCTTCCATATCAATTCTCGTACCGGATGCACCGAGGTCTTCATAGGTTACGTTTATGCTGAAAGCA
The DNA here is from genome assembly GCA_015056005.1 of Clostridiales bacterium. Classification (GTDB taxonomy): domain Bacteria; phylum Bacillota; class Clostridia; order Christensenellales; family UBA1750; genus SIG373. The sequence continues at coordinate 99 of SVHB01000100.1, read as the reverse complement.
CCGCCGTTTGCGGTTACGAACATATCCTGTACTGTACTTCCCGTCTCAAGCAAAGCTTTTAATACATCATCTGTCATGGCATTTACGGGAATATTGTTA
>SVHB01000023.1 GCA_015056005.1 Clostridiales bacterium | reverse complement strand
CAGGGGACAATCCGCGTTCATGATGAATTTATAGCTGTATTCGAGCTTGGTTTTAGGAAATACAAGTTTTTTGACGCAGCCGAAATCGGATTTTTCCTCAGCTTCTATGCTGCCGCCCGCCTTTATCAGCTGGTCTATGACCGGCATGGGCTCGACCACGGCTTTGCTTCCTCCGAGATTCGCCTGCCATTTGCCCATCCTCAAAAGGTTTCTCTCAGCAAGGCGCATGGGCAGCTCGCGGTCAATCGGTATATAGCAAGCGGGGAGCTCCTCTTCCTTTTCGCCCACGCATCCCAGCGCAAAGAGGGCGCACTCAAAGGGAGCGTATTCGTATTCAAACAAAATATGTCCGCCGAAAACTGAAGCGGGGATCGCGGTCTTTTTGCCCGTTACCGTATTGATAAGAGCCACGGGCGCATCGGTTGATGCGGCATCCAGAACCGCCTTTACCGGCTCCTTATACTTATTGAGGGTATAAAGATACAGATGACCGTCAAGCTCAAAGGCCGCGGACTGAATATTTTCACATTCCCTGCCCTCACTCTTTATGGATATGAGCTGTTCTTCCTTAGCGCAAAGCTGAGCCGCCAGCTCGTTTTCGCTCTTGAATATCTCTATGCCGGAAAGCAAAGGCACGATATCAAGCGGCTTTCCGTTTGATATATTCCTGATGGGGAGGCTGTCCAGCGCAAATATACGAACCGAATTATCTGCCGCTTCGTATACGAACTTTTCGCTCTCGTTTTCAAGGCAATCCATTCCCGGAAGAAGTACGGTCGTGAACTCTTCGTTTCCGATGATCACCCTGCCCTCTGCAAACGAAGCTTTTTTAAGCACGTCCCTGTCGACAACATAATAATCGATATGCCTTAATGAAAGCGCCTTCATCAGCCTTGTAAGCGGAGTTGTTGCTCCCCTTACCTCGCCGCCGCGCTTTGTCCATTTCACAAACATCGGGTCAATGACAAGCACCTTTGCCTGCCTTTTACCCTCCATTGTGATCTCACCCAAGGTCTCAAGATGGGTCGAGTACAGACTGTTATGCTGCCACCAAGGCATGTTTTCAAAAGCGGAAGGGGGCGCATCGTGCTTTCTGAGCGAATCCTCGCTGTAATAGAAGGCATGGGGAACGAAAAGATTTACGCCGTCGATGCCCATCCAATCTGCCATCCAGCGCATATCGCGAAGGGTCATATCCCAGCCGACGGAATGATACGCCTCGCAAAGGGTTATGTTATGCCCCGCAAAATGATTTCCGGAAGCGACCACCTTTGCAGATGCTCTGTAATGAGAGGGGTAAAGAGCCGGCTCTGCTCCAACCTTCTGATGGCCGTTGTCAAGGCCTGCGATATGCATAAAGCTTATCTGCTCACCGCGAAGGTGCGGCTTCTCGCCGGTATAGAGAAGACCGTTTTTTTCGCACCACTGCTTGATCGGCTTGTCATAGCTGTCGACAAAAGCTTCGTACACGGTGGAATTGAAATCATAGAGGAATTTCTGATCGTCTCCGTCCGTGTCACAGACGAGTGCGGGCAGGCGGTCGATGAGGCTGTAGCCGTTTCTTTCCTCAAACAACTTGGGCAAAAGCGCCGACCAGTATATGCCTTGCTCGCTGTTGGGCGCGGTTTCGTCGGTAAAAATACCCTTTACGGTCTTTCCGAACTCTTCACCGAAGGCCTTCTTATACCTTTCGTGGGTAAAGCTTATATACTCCTTTATCGCTTCCTTGTTGAGGGGATCGACAAAGCTTCCGAAATACTTGAAATCGTCTATCTCATGCTCGATAAAAACGAATATCTCCCATTTCTCTATAGCCTTTGGAGCGTCCCAGATAAGCCTTTTGAGATGCCCGCCTGTAAAGAAGCGCTTTTTGTTGTATGCGCTCAGTCCCGAGCCTCCCTGATATATCTCGCGATCGTAGATAATGCCGATATATTCGGAAATATCGTATTCATCCTGCCATCTGATACTTCCGTCCACGACAGGGAACGCCTTTGCATAGAGTACCTTGCCCCAGCGCAGATCATATTCGATATGACCTGTGCCCTCAAACCTGTATGGGGTCAAAAGTCTTGCGCGATAGCTGCCGTTTTCCAATACCTCGCCGCCGGCAACGCCGCTTGGGTAAGGGTATTCGTCATAGAGCCACATTTCCATGTTCAGCTCTTTTGCGGCATATACCGCTTCCTTCACCGTATCAAGGAAGGTTTTTGACATATACGGAATGGTCATGCCCTGCCTTGGGTGCAGAAAGAAGCCCTTTGCGCCTCCGTCATGCATCGATTTGATCTGGCGTCTTACCTCATCTTTATTTATATTTCCGTTCCAGAACCAGAACGGCTGCTCGCCGTACATATTCATGGCGTCCCTCCAAAATAACGGGGGCGGACTAACTTTAGGCCCGCCCCTATAAATTTACTTAATCAACAAAATCAACCTTGCCCTCGCCTATGGGATGAGCTTCCTTGGTGGTGGTGGGGATACCGATGGCGATGGCGATCTTGAACTCGTGATCTTCGGGGAATTTCAGCAGCTTGCAGATCTCTTCGCCCTTATCGGTTTCAAAAGCGGCTCTGGGCATGCCTAAAATAACGCTGCCAAGGCCCATGGAATGAGCTGCAAGAGCGAGGTTTTCCACCGCGATGCCGCAGTCGATGGGTGTGAAGAAATATGCGCCCTTTGCCGCGCTGATAAACACTACCAGGGGTGCGCCGTAGAAAATATCGGTCTTTACGCCTGCGGCTTCGTTTATCATATCAAGTATGTCTCTCCTGCCCTGAAGGAAAGAGAAATGCCAGGGCTGAAGGTTCCTTGCGCTGGGAGATTCGAGGGCTGCCTTTACAAGCGCATCGACCTGTTCCTTTTTAAGGGGTTCATCCTTATAGCCTCTGATACTTCTGCGATCGGAAATGGCTTTCAATACTTCGTTCATGATTTTTCCTCCTTAAAATCATCTTATATAGGTTACTTTATTTTCATCGACGGTATGAGGCTGATTCTGGGTCTCTGGATAACCTACCGCAATGGCTATTGCGAAATGATATCCTTCCTCAAAGCACAGAAGTTCTTCGATCTGCCTGCGCTTAATATCATCAAGCGCTTGATGCGACATGCCAAGTATAACGCTGCCAAGACCCATGGACTTTGCTGCTATCGCGATATTTTCGATCAATATACCGCAGTCTATCCTTGCAAAATACCCGTTTTCGGCAGTATCGGTCGTATAGCTGATTATGATTGCCGTGGGCGCACCGTAAAAAAGATCGCGCTGAGGGTTTATTATCTCGTTGATTCTGTTTTGCACTTCTCTTTTTTGCACGACAGTTATGTGCCATGGCTGCGAATTCCTTGTGCTCGGAGAAGAAAGCGCCGCCTTTACAAGAATATCCAGCTCCTCATCCTTTATCTGCTCGCTTCTGTACTGCCTGATGCTGCTTCTTTCAAAGATCGCCTTTAATGCATCGTTCATATTCATTTCTCCCTAAGCAATTATATATTTATTATACCAAAACAAGCAATATGGGGCAACTGTTCAATATTGCTTATAATAAGCCGTTATGATATAATTTTCTTGGCAAAACAAAACTTGATCTGATTTAATATCTTTATGGAGGTATGTTAAATGGATAAAAGAGACGGCCTCAATTATGCGCCCAAGGGCAACGCAAAGCCCGTTGTCAAGCCCGGCGAATTCGTGTTTGCCGCATGCGCTATGGATCACGGTCACATCAACGGCATGGTGAACGGTCTGACCGAAGCCGGCGCGACCTTGAAGTATGTATATGATCCCGATCCCAAGAAGGTAGAAGCTATGCTCAAGCGCTTCCCCGGAGCGATCGCAGCCAGAAGCGAAGACGAGATCCTTCAGGATAAGGAAGTGCAGCTGGTAGCTTCCGCAGCCATTCCCGCTCTCAGATGCGATCTGGGTCTTAGGGTAATGGACGCAGGCAAGGATTATTTCACCGACAAATCTCCCCTGACCACCCTTGAACAGCTCGAAAGGGCTAAGGCAAAGGTCAAGGAGACCGGCAAAAAATACGCAGTATATTACAGCGAGCGTCTGCATGTAGAATCCGCTGTATACGCAGGCAACCTCATCGCCGACGGCGCTATCGGCAAGGTTCTGCAGGTCATCGGCATGGGCCCGCACAGGCTCAATCCCCCCACCCGTCCCGACTGGATCTGGAAAAAAGACCTTTACGGCGGCATCTTAAACGATATCGGCAGCCATCAGATCGAGCAGTTCCTGTTCTATACCGGCGCCACCGATGCTACCGTTGAAAGCGCTCATATCGCAAACTATAACCATCCCGAATATCCCGAGTTCGAGGATTTCGGCGATGCTTCCCTTAAGGGCAACAACGGAACCTCCAACTATTTCAGGGTCGACTGGTTCACTCCCGACGGTCTTGGCACATGGGGTGACGGCCGCCTGTTCATCCTGGGCACCGACGGATATATTGAGCAGCGCAAATACATCAACGTTGCCGAAGATCCCAGGGGCAACAACCTTTTCGTTGTCGACCACGGCAGGGAGAGGTATATCGACTGCAACAACACCGTCGGTTTCCCCTATTTCGGTCAGCTGATCCTGGACTGCCTCAACCGCACCGAGAACGCAATGACTCAGGAGCATGCATTCAAGGCAGTTGAGCTTTGCTGCAAGTGCCAGGATGCCGCCGTAAGGCTCACTCTTGACAAATAAAACTATTCGGGGCGCACGATAGATAACGTGCGCCCTGTATACAAAAAAGGAGGCGTTTGCCTTGGCATACATGAACCTTGATTACCCAAAGCTCAGGGAGCTTATCCATAAAATTTTCTGCGCATACGGTTTTACACAAAAAGACAGCGATACCATCACCGACAGCCTTTTGAACGCTGACCTTTGCGCGGTCGAAAGCCACGGTGTGCAGAGGATGATAAGATATCATCTGGCAATAGGCGAAGGCATGGTCGACATAAATGCGCAGCCCGAAATAGTTCATGAGACCCCCATTTCCGCGGTAATAGACGCAAAGGACGCAATGGGTCAGGTCGTCGGCTTCTCCGCTATGCAGCTTGCCATCGAAAAAGCGAAAAAGAGCGGAATGGGCATGGTCGCGGTCAGGAATTCCAACCATTACGGCATGGCGGGCTGGTACGCAAAAATGGCAGCCGAAAACGATCTTATCGGCTTTTGCATGACCAATTCCGAGGCGATAATGGTCCCCACCTTTGCTTCAAAACCCTTCCTTGGCACCAACCCCATAGCCGTTGCTATGCCCGCAGACCCCGAGCCCTTCCTCTTTGACGCGGCGACCACCGTTGTTACCAGAGGAAAGCTTGAGGTATACACCAAAAACGGCGAGCCCATCCCCGAAAACTGGACGCTGGACGAATTCGGTCAGCCCTGCACCGACGCGGGCAGAATAGTTTCCAACATCACCAATAAGGTCGGCGGCGGCATAGTGCCCCTGGGCGGCTCGACCGAGGAAACATCAGGCTATAAAGGCTACGGCTTCGGTATGGTCTGCGAGCTGTTCACCTCCATGATGGCGGGCGGACCTCCCTCCCACTTATCCTACAAAAAGCCGCATAAGGCCGAGACCAGCCAGTGCTTCTGGGCAATGGACTACGGCGTTTTTGGAAACAAGGAAGAAATTAAAGCCAATTTCTCTCAGATGCTCGATGAACTCAGAGCCCTTCCCAAAGCAGAAGGTCAATCCCGCATCTATATCCACGGCGAAAAAGAGATCGAATCCACAGCAAGGAAAAAGGTCGAGGGCATCCCGGTCAACGAAAAGACCTTCCGGGAGCTCAGCGATATAGCCAAAGAGCTTGGCATCGATCCCATCCCCCTCATCGGCGAAAAGTTTATAGGCTGATACAAAAACGCGGAAAACCTTCCGCGTTTTTTATTTATCTTAAATAAACACATGCATATGAACAATCTCGGCTTTCATCTCGTTAATAATTATATAGCGCCGTTTTCCGTTTCCATTATGCCTTTATCCCAAAAATTTAACGAAAAAAGGCATTAAAATTTGTCATAATCCCAAAATTTTATTTGGAAAAGCAGGAATTGGAGCTCATATGAAGAATAACATAATTTGGGTCATAATGTGTTGCCCTAATGTATAAATAAAAGGAAGTGCAGTCTACTTGTTCCCAAGCAACGCCGTTGGCATAGACCTCGGTACATCATCGGTAATCATATACGTAAAAGGCAAGGGCGTAGTTTTGAACGAACCCTCTGTTGTTGCGCTTGACAGGGTCAGCGGGCGTATACTGGAGGTCGGTGAGGAAGCAAGGAAGATGCTTGGGCGCACCCCCGGGAACATCGTTGCCGTCCGACCCCTTCGCGACGGAGTCATAAACGACTACGATATCACCGAAAAGATGCTGCGCTTTTTCCTCAAAAAAATTGCCGGCAGAAGGTTCTTCTTTAAGCCCCGAGTCGTCGTCTGCGTGCCAAGCGGCGTGACCGAGCTTGAAAGAAGGAGCGTAGTTGAGGCAACCTTGGACGCCGGCGCACAGTCCACAAGGCTCATCGAGGAGCCCATCGCCGCAGCCGTGGGCGCGGGCATCGATATCTTAAAGCCCTACGGTTCCATGGTAGTCGATATCGGCGGCGGAACTACCGACATAGCCGTGATCTCCATGGGCAAGGCCGTGCTTTCGTCATCCTCGGTCATCGCGGGCGATGCTTTTGACGACTATATAATCAAGTACATGAAAAAGCGTCATAATCTGCTGATCGGCGAGCGTACCGCAGAAGCGCTGAAGATACACCTTGGCGGCGCGACCCAGCGCCCGGAAGAGCTCTTTATGGAGGTCTCGGGCAGGAACGTCATTTCCGGCATGCCAAAGACAGTGAACGTTTCTTCAGACGAAGTTGCGGAAGCGCTCGAAGAGCCGGTAAACGAGATAATGACCCAGATACATGATGTGCTTGAGCGCACTCCTCCGGAGCTTGCGGCGGACATTTTTGAAAACGGCATCGTGCTCACCGGCGGCGGCGCGCTGCTTTACAATCTGGACGCATTTGCATCCTATCAGATCAAGATCCCCTGCAAGGTCGCAAAAGAGCCGATCACCTGCGTTGCAAGGGGCACCGGTATCGTGCTTGAAAACATGGACCGCTACGGCGACGTCATTTTCGACTACAAGCGCAGCGGCAACTACATGAACGTATAAAAGATATGAAAAACTTCTATTCTTCCTCAAAAATTATAAAGGGCAGGACCGCTTGGGCGATCCTTGCCCTCGTTTTGCTTTTGACCTGCGTTTTTGCTCCCGCAGCTTACGCTCAGGATACCGCAACTGTGAGCGCTATACTTTATATCGGCAATGAAGACTCGCTGTCTGCTGCGCTGATCGCCGCAAGGGACGACGAGGGCGGCTTTTCCCTGCTCTCCCTGCCCGTGAACACAAGGGGCATAGTGAACATAAAAAAAGGCGCAGATAAAACCGATGCGGTTTATTCCACGCTTTATAACGCCTATCTTTACGGCGGAAGCGATCAAAACGAAAAGATCGAAAACGTCACAGCATCCCTTTCAAGGATCGCGGGCGGCATAGACATAGACGAGGTATATGTTTTTGACAGCGATACTTTCTCCAAAACCGTTGAAAAATGTGACGGCATCGGCTGCGATGTATCAGCTATTCCAGGAGGACTTGATTTTTCCTACGGCGGTTACAGCAAGATCGCGGGCAGCGATACCTCGCCCCATGCCCTCTGGCTCAAAAGGGATCAGATGATAAAGGGCGCAAGCCCCTCATCGCTTTCGGTCTGGAAAAGCCTGAACGACTTAGGTCCCAGAAGCGTTGGATCTATGGTGAGTGAAAACATCATTCTTTCGGGTGAAAACGCTGCCAAAGCCATGGAAAGCATCGGCAATGACGCCGGCCTTGCTTCCACTCTGATATCTGGAATACTCGCCCACAGAAGCGGAGAGCCGACCATACCCGAAAGCGAGCTGGATTTTGTATTCAGGTCCAAAAATGCGTCTCTTTTTGACGATATAAAAACCACCGACGCTCACTTTATCTCCCAAAACGCTTTTGTTATAAGCGGGCGCACCCGCCAAAACAATGACGGAAGCTATTTCATTCCCGACACCACCGCTCTTACGGATTGGGTAATGAAAAACATTTATCTTGTAAAGGATAATTAAACGGCATTATTCCATCAGCCCGCCGCGCTGTATGGCGTTTAAGAGCATTTCCCTTGCGTCGGGCTTGATCCTGCAAAGATGCTTCAAAAGCTCCTTCATGTCTTCCCTCGTGGTCAGATGGTTGGCGGGGCAAGGGCTTTTGACAATAGGCAGCTCCTGTTCTTTGACCACATGGATAACATGCGCTTCGGGCACATATACCATTGGGCGGATAACGGTTATCCCGCTCCGGTCAAGGAAGGTCTTGCTTGAAAAGGTGTGCAGCCTGCCTTCAAAGAGCATTGACATTAAGAAGGTTTCGATAACGTCCTCCCTGTGGTGCCCAAGGGCGACCTTGTTTGCGCCTATTTCGTTTGCAAGGCTGTTGAGCGCGCCGCGCCTCATGTTCGCGCAAAGGGCGCAGGGGTTCTTTTCTTTGCGTTCCTCAAAAACTATCTGGCCTATCTGCGTTTCCTGAAGAATATAATTTATCCCCATCTCATCGCATAGATTCTTAATGGGCGAATAATCTGTGGGAGTAAGTCCCAGGGACAGAGTCGCAGCGGTGAGAGTGAATTTATTCTTGGAAAAATACTGATAAAGGCGCATGGCTTTAAGCAGCAGCATGCTGTCCTTGCCGCCCGATACGCCCACAAGAACGTGATCGCCTTCGTTTATGAGGTTAAAATCGCTGTCCGCTCTTCTGATGCAGCCTAAAACTTTTTTCATGTGATCATCCCCTCGCGGCATTTTTATTGCACCGCAAAACTTTAGAAAGGTCAATTCCCTGAATGGAATTTATATCTTGGCTTAAAGCCGTTATAATGACAGCAGGCACAGCAATGGTGCCGATACTTGAAGTAAAAGCGGCGATCCCGATCGGCACCGCAATGGGGCTTCCGCTTTGGGAAAGCTTTATTTTCGCAGTGCTGGGCGGGCTTGTTCCCTGCCCGTTCATCATCCTTTTTTCAAGGAAGATGATTAGCTGGCTCAAAACCACGGCAATACTCGGCTGGTTCGGAAGGTTCATGGAACGCCATGTGGATCAAAAAGCAGATAAAGTGCGCAAATATTCACTGCTCGGGCTTTTTATTCTGGTCGCAGCTCCTCTTCCCGGCACGGGAGTGTGGACCGGCAGCCTTGTTGCCGCGCTGCTCGATCTAAGGCTCAAGCACGCCGTTCCCGTAATACTTTTGGGGAACATAGTCTGCTCGCTTTGCATACTCATGATAACGGGAGTTTTTGTTTTCTGATGCTGTTAATATTGTTTCAGCCTGCCCTTTAGGCAGGCTGTTTTTTATTCAAGATACGCTCTGTAAAAAAGACCTTCGACTTCAAATGAATTTCCCTCGCCGTCGCAGCCGAGGAAACCTTCATCGGTTGCCGCATATATGAGCACGAGCTTTGGCTCCTCGTCGGATTTTGCAGCGTTTACGATAATGTTTCTGCCCAAAAGCAGCTGACTGCGCACGGTCTGGCTGTCAAAAACAGTCTTTGCGCGCATCGTTTTTATCATACCTTCAAGGTCGTATTCGCATTGGGGATCAAGCACGGCTTCTATCGCCTTATCGTTGGTCAGCATCATGCCGTTTTTTTCAACATAATTATGGTTGTATACCCTTATGAATATCGCCATGACCAGCATCGTGCCGATAATGCCGCCGTAGAGAAATATCCTGTCCTTTTTTATCTGTTTCTTTTCCTGTTCGGTAAGCTTCTGGCTCATCTGTTTATCCGACGACCTCGACCTTGTCGCCGAAGACCTCCTTTGCTTCTTTTTCGATATCGCCCGTGGGCTCGACGATCTCTATTGGCTGTTCTTCCACTTCAAACGAGATATCCGTTACGCCTTCAACGATCTCGCTTACGATCTCAAGCATGACCTTTCTGTTGTTCTCCCTCATGCAGACATCGCGGTTAGGGGCTTTGTCGTGCGGGAAAACATACCTTGCAACGCCGTCCTTGACGCCGATAAAGGTGCCGCCCATCCTGAGGGTGGAAAACAGGGTCATCTGGTTCTTTTTTCTGAGCGCGGAAAGTATAGCCTTTGCTACATTGGGATCGCCCGCAGTGATCTTTTTGACCTGCGGCGCTGAAGGCCTGCGCTCCCTTTGACCTTCGGGCACTATACTCTGAGGAGCGCTTACAGCAAACTGACCGGATGCCAGCTTCTTTTCCAGAGTTTTCACCTGATCCAAAAGCGCTTCGATCGAAGCCTGAGTCTCAGGATTGCAGATTTTTATCACGGCAAGCTCGAGCAATACCCTTGGCTGAGAGGCAAGTCCCATCTGCGATTCAGCCTGCGAGAGAAGCTCCATCGCGCGCAGCGCCCTTGCTGAGCCCATTTTCTTAGATTGCTCAAGGAGTATCTTTGCATCCTCATCGGATATATCCAAAAGCTTTGCACAGCTTTGCCCGCAGGCATCGGCCACAAGCAGCATCCTCATATGCTCGCACAGCTCTCTCATGAACACGGCAAGCTCTCTGCCGCTCATCATAAGCTCGTCTATGAGGCCATAGCACCTTTGCATATCGCCGTCTGCGCAGGCATCGGCAAACCTGAACAAAAACTCCCTGCCGGAAGAACCCAGCGCCTGCCTGACCGCCTCCCCACTCACATGACCGCCGCCCGTTGCAACGCAGAGGTCAAGTATGCTCTGGGCATCGCGCATACTGCCCTCGCCCGCCCTTGCGACTTCCCATATCGCTTGAGTTTCATAAGATGCGCCGATGGTGTCGCAGCTCTTTTTGAGCTGATCTGCAATCACGCCCGTGGGGATGCGCCTGAAATCGAAGCGCTGGCACCTTGAAAGGATGGTGGGCAGAAGCTTGTTGGGCTCGGTCGTTGCAAGTATAAAGACAACGTGCTCCGGGGGCTCTTCAAGCGTCTTTAAAAGCGCATTAAACGCCTCGTTGCTTATGTTGTGGACCTCGTCCAGGATATAGACCTTGCGCCTGCTCATCTGAGGAGGATAGGGCACGGTCTCAAGTATTGAGCGGATATCGTCAACGCGGCTGTTGGAGGCTGCGTCAAATTCCATGATATCTATATTCGATTCATTTGCGCAGGCGACGCACGCACTGCAGACCCCGCAGGGCTCGCCGTCTACAGGCTCATGGCAGCAAAGCGCATTGGAAAGCACCTTGGCTGTTGAAGTCTTGCCGGTGCCCCTTGTGCCGCAGAAAAGATATGCGTGGCTCGTCCTGCCCGAAATGATCTGATTTTTGATGGTGACGGTTATTGCGTCCTGTCCCACGATCTCGTGAAACCTTGTGGGACGCATGCGCCTGTAGATTGCCTGAAACATCGTGCCTCCATAAACAATGCCTGATACCGACATTTATCGCTTATATAATTTTATCATAAATGATAATTTTTTCAACCCGATTGACATATATCAAACATCAATATATAATGAACATGTGCCAAGGCACAAAGTATATAGATATACAGAAAAATAAAAATATAAATATTGTTTCAGGGCGGGGCGAAATTCCCCACCGGCGGTGATGAGGCGAGTGCCTACAAGTCCGCAAGCGTTCAGCACGATCGGGTGTGATCCCCGAACCGACGGTACAGTCCGGATGGAAGAAACAAAAGCTTACGGTCATACCGTTTATCCCGCCCGCTCATTTTGCGGGCGTTTTTTATTGAACTCATATTTTTTTACGGGAGGAACCACATGAACAGACGCTCAACAGCATTCACCTTGACCTCAATGGGCATTTTTGCCGCGATATCGATAGTCCTTGTAGCTTTTATCCACTTCCCGCTCTTCCCCGCTGCGGCGTTTCTGGAATACGATCCGGCAGATATTCCGATCCTCATCTGCACCCTGCTCTTCGGCCCCTGGTGGGGGCTTGGGATGACCGTTATCGTGTCGCTTGTACAGGGCATGACCGTCAGCGCGCAAAGCGGCATATACGGCATTCTCATGCATATTATCGCAACGGGAACATATGTTATTGTATGCGGTCTTATCGCCCATAAAAACAGAGAAAACTATGTCCGCGTAATAATCGCGCTGATTGCCGGTACCATAGCCATGGTCGCTGTAATGGGCGTTGCAAATGTGCTCATCACCCCGCATTTCATGGGCACCACAAGGGATGTCGTGCTCAAAATGCTCGTTCCCGCAATACTCCCCTTCAACCTTTTGAAAGCGGGCATAAACTCGGTGTTTTCTGCCATAATTTACAGGCTCATTTCTCCTCAGATAAAGAAGGTTACGCAAAAATACGGCTTGTAAAGAAGTGCGAAAATTGATATAATAAAGGTACACAAAAGAGCGCATTTTTCATCTTTTACGCGCAACTTGGTGTACCTTTGTTGCGTTTATATTATAGACGTAAATAAAAGCATTTTATTCACGGAGAGTATAACATATGGCAGTCAAAAAGAAGAAGAAAAAGAACGGACGCAAACCCGTAGTTCCCGCGCTTTTAATAACCGCTCTGGTGCTCATAGTTGTCGGCGCGTTTTTTGTAATACAGTATGTCAAAAATCCCGATGCGGATTCCATGACCTTAGGTCAGATGCTCGGCTTTAAGCCCAGCGAGGAAGAGCTGCATCAGCAGCTTATCGATGAAACGCTTACCATCAGCACTTTTTATGACGGTATCAGCATCGAGGGAATCGATATCGGCGGCATGACCGTAGATCAGGCCCGAAATGCAACAAGCGAGCTTTCAGAGAAGATGCGCAGCACCATCGATATGAAGATCGTTTACGAAGACCTTTCCTGGCCCGTTGACAATTCCAGCTTCACCATCACCAGCGATATCGAAGATATTCTGGTCGAAGCTTTTGAGATCGGTCACAGCGGCGACCGCGAAGCCGATTTTTTAGAGGTCACCGCACTTGGGACGAACCCCAGAGATTTTTCGATCACTTGGGATATCGCCTGCGCTCCCGGACAGGAGCTCTTTGACGATATTTCCGCTCAGGTCGACTCCCCCGCTCAGGACGCTGTGATGACCGGCTTTGACAAGGAGACCGGTTCTCTTATGAGCGAACCCGATATTCCCGGAACCATGGCCGATATCGAACAGCTTAAAGCAGATCTTGCTGAGGCTATCGCCTCCGGCAACACCACGGGTCAGATCGCGCTTGCCGTAAAGGAAGTTCCCGCTGCCGTTACTCAGGCGGATCTTGCGGGCAAGTACATGCTGATCGGTCAGTTCTCCACCACCGCAAAGAAGGATAATAACCGTAACCACAACATCAAGCTCGCCCTTGAAAGCTTTGACGGTTATATCTTAAAGCCCGGCGAGACCTTCTCCACCAATCAGGTCATAGGCGAGAGGACCAAGGCAGCCGGTTATAAGGAAGCCGGCGTTATTCAGGCGGGTGTTTCCGATGTCGGTCTTGGCGGCGGCGTATGCCAGGTCAGCAGCACCCTTTTCAACGCGGTCGTTCGCGCAGGCTTTGAGCTGGTCGAGCGCGTTCCCCATTCCTGGCCCAGCGATTATGTCGGCGCGGGTATGGATGCGATGATCAACTGGCCCGATTCCGATTTCAAGTTCAAGAACACCACCGACAGCGACGCTTACATCTTCACCGATTTTGACTGGGACAGAGAAAACGGCGGCAGCCGAGTGCTCACCGTAAGCATTTACGGCACTCCTATTTACGACCCCGCACTCAGAGTTGATCTCAGATCCGAAAAGACCGAGACCATCCCCCAGCCCGAAGATAACATTACCTACGTTGAGACCATGTACGAAGACGAGGTCGCCGTACAGCGCGAAGGCAGAAAAGGCGCCAAGTACACCACCTACATCCAGTTCTTTGATGCTGAAGGCAATCTTGTTGAAGAAAAACATCTTCTCAACAGCACCTACCGCGCGATTTCCACCAAGATAATCGTCGGCACCATGAAGAGGCCTGCTGCGAGCTTCGATGCTCCCGTCCTGCCTTAAATAATGGCAATTATCGCTGTTGAAAAATACATCGGACAGTGATATAATAAGAATATTGATAATAACCTTTTGGAGGTCCATAGATATGGCAAAAATCAGCAAAGAAATGACCGTCGGTCAGGTTCTCGCTCTTGACAGGAGCAGCGCCCGCGTTTTCCTCGAGTACGGCATGACCTGCCTCGGCTGCCCCCACGCTACCGCTGAGAGCATCGCACAGGCCGGCGCTGTGCACGGCGTTGACGTTGACGCTCTGATCGAAGCACTGAACAAGCATTTCGGCGAATAATCACGAAAAGCGGCTGAAAATATGGCCGCTTTTTTCTGTTTCAGATACGGAGGAAGAATTATGGGTTACATGTCCAATTACGAAAGCTGGCTTAAGATATTTGAAAACGATCAGGAAACCGTGGCTGAGCTCAAAGCTATCGCAGGCGACGAAAAGGAGATAGAGGATCGCTTTTATACCGACCTTTCCTTCGGCACCGCCGGTATGCGCGGTGTGCTCGGCGCCGGCACCAACAGGATGAACAAATACAACATCCGCCGCGCCACTCAGGGTCTGGCAAACTTCATCATCAAGGGCGGTTACCAAAACGACGGCGTTGCCATCGGCTACGATTCCCGCCGCATGAGCACCGAATTTGCCCTTGAGACTGCCCTTACCCTTGCAAAGAACGGCATCAAGGCATATCTTTACGACGCTCTGCGTCCTGTAGCGCTTTTGAGCTTTGCGGTAAGGCACCTCAAGTGCATAGCCGGCGTTGTTATCACCGCTTCCCACAACCCCAAGCAGTACAACGGCTATAAAGTTTACTGGCGCGACGGCGGTCAGCTGCCGCCCGAAAGAGCAGACGAAGTCCTTGCCTGCATCAGAGATGTTTCCTATGAAGGTCTTGAGCTCATGGACGAGAAGGAAGCAGTTGAAAAGGGTCTGCTCGTATCCATCGGCAGCGATATCGATGAGGAATATTACAAGATGGTTCTGGGTCTTGGCATCCAGAGCGAGCTTTGCAAAGAACGCGGCAGCGAGATCAGCATTGTTTATACTCCTTTGAACGGCAGCGGCAATGTACCGGTACGCGAAGTTCTGAAAAGAGCAGGTTTCACCAATGTTTCCGTAGTTGCTCAGCAGGAAAAACCCGATCCGGAATTCACCACCGTCGGCGTTCCC
Source organism: Clostridiales bacterium (assembly GCA_015056005.1). GTDB lineage: Bacteria > Bacillota > Clostridia > Christensenellales > UBA1750 > SIG373. The sequence goes on along the minus strand of SVHB01000023.1, from coordinate 20,742 downwards.
AACCCCGAAAACAGGGATGCATTCAAGCTGGCTCTTGAGCTTGCAGAAAGCAAGCAGGCTGATCTTGTCTTTGCAACCGACCCTGACTGCGACCGTGTGGGCGTTGCAGCAAAGAACGCACAGGGCGATTACGTGCTGCTCTCCGGCAACCAGATCGGCTGCCTGCTTGCACAGTACATCTTTGAGGGCCTTAAGGAACTCGGCAGGCTGCCCGAAAACGGCGCTATCGTAAAGTCCATCGTCTCCACCGAGCTTGCCCGCATCATTGCCGATGACTTTAATGTGACCACCTTCAATGTGCTCACCGGCTTTAAGTTTATCGGCGAAAAGATCGAGCAGTTCCTCACTTCCGGTTCTCATTCCTATCTGCTCGGCTTTGAAGAAAGCTACGGCTATCTCTCCGGCGTTGAGGTTCGCGACAAGGACGGCGTAAATGCTTCCCTGCTGCTTGCTGAATGCGCACTTTGGCATAAGACCAAGGGCCGCACTCTCTACGAAGGTCTTTGCGCCATTTACGACAAATATGGTTGGGGTCTTGAAAGCGTTAAATCCTACGCTCTTGCAGGCGTTGACGGCGCTGCTACCATGAAGAAGGTCATGAAATATCTGCGCGAAAAGCCCGCTGCTGAATTTGCCGGTGTGAGGGTACTCAATGTAAAGGATTATCTTGAAGGCATCGATGGTCTGCCCAAGAGCGATGTGCTCTATTACGAGCTCTTAGGCGGCAGCTGGGTATGCGTTCGTCCTTCCGGCACCGAGCCCAAGATCAAGCTCTACATCAATGTCATCGAAAAGACACGTGAATCTGCTGAAAACGCATTGCCTGCTATCATGGCAAGCGCCGATGCGATGATGAACGCGGCTATCGAAAGCTAAGTTAAACAAAAAGCACTCGAGAACATTTCGTTTCTCGAGTGTTTTTTTATATAAAAATATCCCCGACCAAAATGATCGGGGAATTTTTTACCAAAGTTGACCGAACAAAGCGAGTACAATAACGCTTAAGATTATCAGAACCAGCGCGCTTGGCACTACGAGCACAAAGAATGCGCTTACGATCATAGCCATTTTATCCTTGAAACCGACTTTTTCTTCGGTCATGATCTCGCTGAATTCCTCTTCCTGTTCAGGAGTTGACTTCTTCAGGCGCTTCCAGATAGCCATTAGTTCTCGCTTTCCTCTTTACGCATGCTCTTGCGCTCCATCTTGGGCAGCTCGAACAGGTAATTGCCGTCCGCATCCATCTTCTTTTCGGGGAAGTGGCAGGCAACAAAATGACCGGGCTCGATCTCGCGCAGTTCCGGGGGAACACGTTCACACTTCTCGCATGCCATGTAGCAACGGGTACGGAACTTGCAGCCGGACGGAGGCTTGATGGGGCTGGGAATGTTGCCTTCGAGAATGATGCGCTCCTTGGAGAGGCTGTCTATATCGGTGGTGGGGATGGAGGACAGCAGTGCCACGGTATAAGGATGACGGGGGTCATCAAAAACGGTAGCAGCGTCTGCCAGCTCAACAACATTACCAAGGTACATAACGCAGATACGATCGGAGATATATCTGACAACGGAAAGGTCATGAGAGATGAACATATAGGTCAGATGTTCCTTCTCCTTGAGTTCCTGCAGCAGGTTGATAATCTGAGACTGAATGGAAACGTCCAGAGCGGAAACGCATTCATCGCAGACAACGAACTTGGGCTTAACAGCCAGCGCACGGGCGATAGCGATACGCTGTCTCTGACCGCCGGAGAACTGATGGGGGTAACGGTGGAGCATGTATTCCTGCAGACCGCATTTTTCCATAGTCTCTACGATGTAGTCGCGCATCTTCTGAGAGCCGTGCTTGAAGAACTTATGGGTTACAAGACCTTCCTCGATGATCTGACCAACGGTCAGTCTGGGGTTAAGGCTGGAATAGGGATCCTGGAAGATGATCTGCAGATCCTTTCTCAGGAAGCGCATTTCGGTATACTTAAGCCTTGCAAGGTCGATACCGTAGTCGCGCATTGCCTCATACTTGCTGAACTCTTCGTCGCCGGCATACTTTTCGCGAATACCGTCAAGCTGCTTGTTGAGCTCATCGATGACGGCGCTGATCTTGTCGATCTCGCCCTGGAGCTGGTCAAGCTGAGTCTTGAGAGCATCGATCTTGGAAGCATTCTTCTGTGCATCTTCATGCTCCAGATGATCATACTCGACCTTGGCATCAGCGTACTTTTCATTTACTGCATTACGCTTCTGGTTTTCGCCGTAGATCTTGAGCATAAGATCAAGAGCCTGCTGATCCTTCTTAACGAAGAAACCGCCGAGGATGGTGACCATGTTGTTAAGGCAGGTCTGTTCCTCGCACTTTGCAAGGTTGCGATCCTGGATCAGATAGAAATCAGCTTTGTCTTCACCGATCTCTTCGACCTTCTTGGAAAGCTCGTTGGCTCTTGCGCTTGCCTTGTTGAACTTGGCAAGATATCTGTCATAACGCTTGATGGTATCTTCCACATACTTGGGAGTCATCTCATCCAGAGTCTTGCCGTAGTACATGGTATTGCCCGCGGTCTGAGGATAGAGCTGGAGGAGAACACGACCAAGAGTAGATTTGCCGCAGCCGGACTCACCGACTATACCAAGGGTCTCGCCCTCAAAAATGTCTAGGGTGATATCTTCGTTAGCGCGGACATAAAGCTGCTGCTTCTGGAAGATGGAGGACTTAGCAACAGGAAAATACTTTTTAAGGTTAGTTATTGACAGTATTTTTTTTGTGTTCTGCACTGTTCCTTACCTCCTTTTCCGGATAAAAACATCTGATGAGCTGGCCATTGCCGATATCCTTGAGCTCGGGTTCCTCTTCCATGCACTTCTTGGTGGCATACTTGCAGCGGGGCGCAAATTTGCAGCCCTTGGGCAGCGCCAGAGGATGGGGAACAACGCCGGGAATGGGCTCGATCTTCTCAGTTTCCTTGCCAAGGCGGGGAATGGAGAACATCAAACCTTCGGTATAAGGATGGCTCATCTCGCAGTCGCTGAAAATGGTGCGGGCGGTTGCCTTTTCGACGACCTGACCGCAGTACATAACGGCAACATCATCAGCCATTTCGTTGATAACACCAAGGTCATGGGTGATGAAGATAATCGCAGTGCCGTTTTCCTTCTGCAGCTCGTTCATGAGGTGCAGGATCTGTGCCTGAATGGTAACGTCAAGCGCAGTGGTGGGCTCGTCGGCGATCAGGATCTTAGGCTTGCAGGCAAGTGCCATAGCGATCATAACGCGCTGACGCATACCGCCGGAGAGCTGATGGGGATACTGCTTGATAACGGCTTCAGGGTTAGGGATCTGAACGTCATAAAGCATCTTCAGAGCTTCCTGCCTTGCCTTCTTTTTATTCATACCCTGATGGATGATGAAGGGCTCGGAGAGCTGCTCTTCAACGGTGAAAACAGGGTTCAGGGAGGTCATGGGCTCCTGGAAAATAACTGAGATGGAGTTACCGCGGATGTGATACATCTCATCGGTGGAGAGCTTGGTGAGCTCCTTGCCTTCAAAGAGGACTTCGCCGCTTTCGATATAACCGTTAGCGTCGAGCAGGCGCAGGATACTCATGGCGGAGACGGACTTACCGGAGCCGGATTCACCGACTATACCGATCGTACGGCCGCTCTCGAGGGAATAGGACACGTCGTTGACAGCCTTGACTATACCCTTCTTGGTCTTAAAGAATGTACGCAGGTTTTTAACTTCAAGCAATGCCATAGTGGTCCCCCCTTACTTTTCAATATTGGACTTCGGATCCATAACGTCGCGCAGCGCATCGCCAAGGATGTTGATGCAGATGGTGGTCAGAGCAAGGAACAGAGCGGTGAACACCCACTGCCACCAGTAGTTGCCGATAACGGTAGCGTTGTTTGCACCGTTGAGCATGTTGCCCCAAGTGGGCTTGGGATATGCAACACCGAATCCGAGGTAGGACAGAGAGGATTCGGTCAGCATGCAGCTGGCGAAGTTAAGGGTCAGGTTGACCATGATAACGGAGATAATGTTGGGCAGAATGTGCTTGAATGCGATCTTGGATTCCTTAACGCCCATTGCCTGTGCAGCCAGAACGTACTCGTTTTCACGGGCAACAAGAACCTGACCACGGACAAGACGAGCGATACCGGTCCAGGAAAGAACACCAAGTATGCACATTATTATGAATATTCTCATGTTTTCGCTCAGCGTCATCTGCGCCATGATAGCGGAAAGTATCATTGCGAAGGGGATGAACGGGATAGCGGAAACGATTTCGGTTATACGCATGAGCAGGATATCGACCTTGCCGCCGAAGTAACCTGCGATACAGCCGACCATAATACCGATAATGGAGGAGATGATAACCGCAACAGCACCGATGGTCATGGTCATCTTACCGCCGTTTACGATACGCTTGAATACGTCAGCGCCGTAGGTATCGGTTCCAAAGAGGTAGCCCTTGAGGCCCCATCTGGAGACGAGCTTATTGTTGGCATCTACAGTATAGTTCTGGAAAGCGCCGACGAACAGCTTGGAGGCACCGGAGGCATCCTTGGGCTCGTTAGACTGACCAAAGGTATTGCCGCCCCAGGAATATACATTGCCCTTGTTGGTAATACCGGCATAATGGTAAGTACCGGAACCGATATCAACGAAGTACTCGCCTTCGGGAAGGGTAGGAGCGGGCTTATCGTTCTGAGAGAAGTCACCGATGAAGCAAATTGAGTTGTCATCGAGTCTCAGGCAAATGTTGGAGTTGGTGGTTTCGATCTCTTCAATCTTGCGCTTGCCAAGGAACTTACCGATATCCTTGGTTTCGCCGGTAACGTTTTTCTTAACCTGATCATACAGACCGCGCTGACCGGTATAAACACCGTTTGCACGCTCGGGAATACCTACAACATAGTTAAGAGTGAAATCGATGTCCTTAAACTTGGTATCTACAAGGAACTTATCGATATTGGCATATGCAAGCTTGTTGCCCCAGACATACAGGGTACCGTCTTCCATAAGGATAGCGGTGCACTGATAGCCTGCAGTGAGCTTCTTGATCTTGGAAACATCAATGCCGTCCCTGATCTCTTCAGGCATTGCAGCGATGTTGGGGTTGTCAAGTATTTCCTGATCTACGCTGTACTGACCGAAACGGTTATAGCCCCAGCCGTGGATCTTGCCGTTTTCATCGATAGCGATGATATGGTCAATACCTGCTGCGATCATTTCGATCTTGGCGTTCTGCACGTCCTCGGGGATATCAGCTATGTCGATCTTGGTGGTGCCGAGCTTGGTAGCGCCCCAGACATAGACCTTACCGGAGTTGGACAGACCAACGGAGAAAGAGCCCCAGCTGTCGATGTCCTTGATGTCGCCTTCAAGTTCCTTCGGAACGCTCATCATGTCCAGACCGGGTTCGACGCTCTTCTGAGTGACCTCAGTATAAGAATCGGTATAGGTAGGCATGAATTTGGGACCGATGAGAACAAAGAGGAACATGGAAATGAGGAATATGAGAGCACCAACGGCAAGCTTCTTGGAGAAGAAATTGTTGATGATCTGCCTGGTGGGAGATACGATCTCCTCAACGTCGCTTACCTGAGCGGCGTTCTTGGCTTCTTCCATTTCCTTGAGCTTTTCATCGGTATACTGCTTATCTGCACCCATAAACATACGGGTCAGCCAGTTGCCGGTGCGGAGGAAACCGTTCTTTTTGTTATCTTTTTTACTCATGGTAGTTCCTCCTTCTTACTTATTGACTCTGACTCTGGGATCGACAAGACCATAGACAAGGTCAATGATCAGGTTGCCCAAGAGAGAAATGATAACGTAGAACATCTGCAGGAGGATGATTACGTCAAAGTCCTGAGTCTGCAGAGAGGTTATCATAAGGTTGCCCATGCCGTTGAGCGCGAACATCTGCTCGATGACCAAAGAACCGGAGAAGATGCCCAGGAACCAACCGACGACCAAGGTTACGATCGGGATCAGAGCGTTGCGCCATGCGTGGGAATAGATAACGACCTTTTCACGAAGACCCTTTGCCCTTGCGGTCTTGATGCAGTCCAGAGACATAGCTTCGATCATGGAAGCACGGACGTATCTGGTCATACCACCCAGAGAGCAGAAGGTCATGGTGATCAAAGGAAGGATCATATAATGTGCTTCATCAAGGAATTTTTCCCAGCCTACAAAGTTGCTGCCCGGGGTCTTCATGCCGGAAGGCGGCAGCCAGTTGAGAGTAGAACAGAAGAACCATATAAACATAATGGCAATAATGAAGGTGGGCAAAGAATAACCGATAAGGGTTACGACCTGCATGATCTGGTCGCCCTTGCTGCCCTTCTTAACTGCGCAGGTAATACCAAGAGGTATAGTTATGCCCAGTGCCAGTATAGTCGCAAAGATATTTATCTTGATGGTGTTTTTGAGCGGTGCGCCAACGATATTGACAACGTCGTCACGCCACTGATAGGAATAACCGAAGTTGCCCTGCAGCAGACCGTTATAGGTGCCGTCATAAAGAGGATATACACCTACCCACCTGAGATAACGAATGACCTTATTATCGGTATCCGTACCATAGCGGCGCTGATATTCAAGATAAAGTTCATCAAAACGAGCATCCAGCTGATCTGCAGGGATACTGTTCTTAAGGGCGTTAACCTCAGCCCTTGCATCGGTGTATGCACGGTTTGCGGGAACCAGGTTATATATCAGGAACATGAGAAAGGACAGGATGAGCAGAACTACAACCATGTATCCAATTCTCTTAAGTACATATTTTCCCATTAAAGATTCCTCGTTTCATCGCCGAAACGACGGCTTAGTATATATATTATGGCAGAAAAAAATTCTGTCTGACAGTCAAAGTCTGTGTCTGAAAAAAGAAATGAAATTGCGGATATGATACGATATTGCGTAATGCAACATTTGTACAGAACGGGGCTATAAAATAGCCCCGTTCCGAAAGTTTACTTTTTCAAGTCTTACTTTTAGGATTACTTGAGCCAGTAAGCGTCAGCAAAGTCCTTGATGTAGTAAGAAGAGTAGTTCTCGTACATGGAAGGATCGATGGTCATGTTGTAAGAGTAGTCATAAACTGCAGTTCCGAAGGAAGTTGCAAAGTTGAATACGCTGTACATGGGAGAACCGGAATAGTAACCGTAAACGGTATCCTGATACAGTTCGTCCAGCATGGGGTTGAACTCACCGATGGTGTTCTGTACGACGAAACCAGCATTGATCATGTTGTCATTGGTCATGAAGCCGGTGAGCAGCTGATCAGTGAAGGGGTTGTCGGTGGTGCCGTACCAGTTAAGAGCCAGAGGCATGTAATAATCGTCGCCGACCTTAGTGGTTACGTATGCGCCGTCCTTGGACTTGTAGTTGATGTCGTTCTCAGAAGCGTACTCGCCGGGGATCTTCTTATAACGGACGCCTTCAACGTACTCGTTGCCGTCCTTGTCGTAGATCCAGCCGCCCTCTTCGAGGGTAGCGATAGCGGAGTCAACAGAAGTTGCATAAGCGTTCAGGAGCATGCCCTGCTCAACAGCTGCCTTGTACATCCAAGCGCCGGTGTAGTAGGGGCCGTCAACAACGCCGCCGTAACCGCCGGTGAAGTCCTTAGCGAACTTAGCGCGGTCCATGCAGTATGCGATAGCCTGACGTACTTCGGTGAACTGGACGGGACCATAGTCAGCACGGAAACCGAGCTTACCATAGCCAGCGCGGCTGTAGTGAGAATATACGAACTTGCCGTCGGAAGAATCGGCCAGAGCCAGAGCTTCGTTGGTCTCGTCGCCGCCGGTGATACCAGCGATAACGTCAAGGCCGCCTGCCTTGAGGTCTTCGAGCTGAGTCTTGGAAACGATCTTCTTATAAACAACCTTAGCGATGGCGGGCTTAACGCCTTCGTAGTTGCCCTTGAAGTTGGGGTTAGCTTCCATAACAGCAGACTTGTCGGCAGGATCGTAAGAAACTACCATGTAGGGGCCGCTGTAGGGATAGGTGGTATCAGTGTTGCGTGCGGATTCTGCGATATGAGCAGCCAGAGTGTAGCTGTCGCCTTCCTTAGCATAGAAGTCACCGGTGATATAAACACCGTTGCCATCGTCAGCAACGTCGCACTCGCCCATCCACATGGGGATCCACTGGGGAGAGAGGGAAGCGTAAGTGATATCGTAGAAGTAGGGGAGATACTGAGCATCAACGGTCAGGGAGAAGGTGTAATCGTCGATGAGACGTACGCCGGAGATTTCCTTGGTAGCGCCGTCAGCGAGGGAAGCCTCAGTGCCGTCGTACTTAGCAAATGCTTCGTAACCAACAAAGTTCATGGTGCCCTTGTGGTCTCTTGCAGCTGCTTCGGTAGCTACGGGAGTGGAGAAAACGATGGGACGAGCAACATAGTGCTTGGCCAGAACGGGAGAACCGTCGGAGAAGAGCAGGTCATCATAAATGGTGATGGTGAAGGTCTTGGAACCATCTTCATTTACGGTTTCGCTGTGCTCCTTAACAACGGTGTCATTCCATACGTAGCCGCCTTCCTTGGTGTTGACAACAGTCTGCAGGCCGGTGGTCAGAGTAGAGACATCAGCATCAGCAGCGTTTGCGCTGGAAGCACCAAAGTTGGAGTAACGGAACTTACCGGACAGGTCGGTGGTGTTACCGATAATGATGGAATTGTCTTCCTTCTCGGAGGTCCAATCGATCAGAGCGCTGGAGGGAGACCAGAAGGGGTTGGTGGGGAATTCCTGAACGCCCTTGATCTGAGAGTTGTACAGATCATAGTACTCGTTGGAGTACAGGGGTACTTCGGGAAGCAGATAGTTCCAACGCTGGATGTAAAGTCTCCACCATGCAGCGTAGACATCATCAGCGGTAGCATAGTCGCCGGCGGGCTCGGTGTTGTAAACCATAGCCATGGTCAGGAAGTCCAGACCAAGTTCATACTCTTCGCCGTCGATCTCAACGTATGCAAGACCGGTGGTCATGTCTTCAACGACCATATCGATGGTTACTTCCTTGCCGAACTGCTCGTACAGGGAAATGTAATCAACGCCGTATTCAAAACCGGCCAGGGTCTGGAAGACTTCTTCTTCGGGTTCTTCAGTCTCTTCAGTTTCTTCGGGCTCTTCGGATACTTCGGGCTCGGTGGACTCCACGGGAGCGGGAGTTGCCTGAGCGGTGGTATCGGTGGAACCGGAAGTAGTCTGCTCATTGCTGCTGCAGCCGACCATAGCAAAGATCATGGTGGCAACAAGAAGCATAGCAAGAATCTTCTTCATGTGAAAGCTCCTCCTAAAATAATTTCAGCATACAGCATAAGCCAGATATGCCGACTTGATTTATTATAAAATACACAAGGCTTTTTGTCAATTCATTTTTGGCAGGTTTGGGTATTTATTATCGCTTATTTATTGGCTTTTTTTCCAAAATCTAAAAAAAATAGACAAGAAAATCACAAACTTTTTCGTACTTCACATTTCTGTAACACTATCGTTTCAAAAATGCCAAAAACTTAAAAATGAATTTTTGCAAGTTTCAATCCGTCAAATTTCGTTTTTCGCAAAAAAAGAAAGCAGACCATATTGCGGTCTGCTTAAAGATTTTACTGTTTCACATCGAATATCCCGATGCCGTAATTGGAGCTTGCGCTCTGGCAGAGGCTTACGACATACTCCGTTCCCTCTGATGTTTTGTATTTGAAAAGGGCGCTGGGAGCGTCGGCATTGAAGCTAGTCAGATCAAACCCGCCATCGTCGTTCATTGTAAAATACGATACGCCCTGAGATACCTCGTATGAAACCAGCTGAGTTTTTACTGTATCATTGTAATCGATAACAAAAGTATACAACCCGTCACTGTATGAGATATCGTCTTCCATTTCCTCCGGAATATCGGGCACGCCCAGCCCCGGATTATAGAAGACGTCCATATACATCAGCAGCATATCGTCATATAATATGGAAGCTTTTCCGTCCTTTACACTGACGCCGGGAAGCCTTGAGCCCAAAGTATTGACCATGAGCTGCATCGCGCGCCATACAACCGGGGACGAAGGAGAAACTGTGAACACGCCTTCGTTTTCATCCACAGCCGATACGACGGCAGCCATTATGGGAGAAAGCTCATCGAGCATTTCAACCGAATCGTAGCCGAAGAAAACATCGAGCCTTGCCCTTGCGGTGCTGACGACCGAGGGAGACGAGGTCGCTGCAACCGTTGGCTCGGAGCTTACAATCGCATTTACGGCATAGCCGAATATCGCGTCGCTCTGCGCTTTGAGTTCCACCCTGTAATCGCCCTTGTCGCTGCTTTCCCCTTCCTGCGCGTCATCGTCCCAGAGAGTCACGAAAAGCGAATATCTGCCCTCGCCAAGATCGGTCACGCCGTTTATCAGCATGGACTGCCCTGCTTCCCCGGGAGCAAGGGTGAAAACCGCTCCCGAACCGTCTTTCCTGACTCCGTCAATGCCTTCGCATACGCCGGGATAGGTGCCTGTGTTTATCATTTTTGCATATATCTGCATGAGACCCTGCTCGTCAAAGGTATATACAAGGCCGCTTTCGTCGACCGATGCCAGAGAGTTGTTTTCATCTATGCAGCCGCTCCTGAGCAGTGTATATATATAATTGGTAAAAAGTCCTTGGGAGCATTGTTCTTCAAAGCCCTCCCCTGCCCTTATCACCGCCTGAGCCAGAGCATTGAGCATAGGCCTTGCAGAGGCAAGATCGAGCGCAGAAGACAAAACCTCCTGTCCTGCAGCATCGCCCTTTAATTCATCCGGCAAGGACGAAGGCGCGGGGGTCGTCTCGGGAATGATCGCGGTTATGATCTCCTGAGCCGCATTTTCGCCGATCGAGGGAGCCTGAGCGGAACAGGCCGCGAGCATGCAAAGACTTATTATAACAGCAGTAAACTTTTTTGCTGCACCAAACATTTACAACACATCCTTCAGGGCATAAAGCCCACCGTTATGTACATTATATCACATAAATCACATGTAACAAATGTTTTTTTAATAAACGATTTTAACCACTCTTTAATTGCATTTAGGCTTCGTATATTGTAAAATATTTGTGTACGAAAAAAGGAGGAGGGATCACATGGGTCACAAAAGAAAATTCGGTGCGGTCAATGTTGCAAAGGCCGTGTTTACCGCTTCCATACTCAACGCTCTTGAGATCTTTGTGCTGTTTGCGCTGATGCTCCTCGTCCTTTTTGATGTCTTTGACGGCTCAGCACCATATGTTAAGGCAGCGCTGATAGCGGGCAGCGCGCTGCTTATGATAAACAACATCATTGCAATACGCAATCTGCGCCAATGGAGCTGGGTCAATTCCCAGAACTCCATGCTCAAAGACAGCATTTCGCAGGTAGAAACGCTCAACGACCGTCTGCGCACACAAAGGCACGATTTCATGAACCATCTTCAGGTAATCTACAGCCTTGTTGAAATGGAAGAGAGCGACTCGGCTATAAAGTACATCGAAAAGCTGCACGGCAACATGCGCTCGCGTTCGCTCACCACCCGTACATCGCTCACCGCCGTAAACGCGCTTTTGCAGGCAAAGCTCTCCGACTGCATCAACAGGAACATAAAGGTCGATCTGAAGGTGAACGCGCTCTGGAGCGCCCTTCCCGTTGAAGAATGGGAGATGTGCAGGGTCCTTGGAAATATAATCGACAACGCAATGGACGCGCTCGAGGGTAAAAGCGATGCAAAGATCGATATCGAGCTTTTTGAGGACATCAATTCTCTGGGTTTTTCCATATCCAACAACGGTCCCATGATAGACAAAGCGAATATCGATCATATTTTCAATCTCGGTTTTACTACCAAATCGACAGGTCAGGGGCTTGGGCTCAATATCGTAAAGAGGATAATGGAAACCGCAGGCGGCAAAATATCCATTCATTCCGATGAAAAACGCACCTGCTTTACGGGAACTCTTCCCGCAAAACCGAAAATTTCCGAGCCAAAGGAAAGCTGAATCTGCAGTATTTTTCAAAAAATCATATTTAGTATGCAAATTGAATTGACATGGTCTTACGTTTTGTATTAAACTTAGGCGTATGACCATGTTTTTACTATATGAGGAGGTCTATATTTTCCTATGAAACTCAAAAGTACGATCTCATTGATCGCGGTGATCGTGCTCATAGCTGTCGGCGCGTTTTTTACCGTCGATTCTGTGAGCTTTGGCGGTTACAGAACCATTCCTTCTGTCAAAGCCATTTCCCAGGGTCTTGACCTGCGCGGCGGCGTTTATGCCGTGTATGAAGCTCAGGACAACGGCGAGGGTGACTTTGCCAAGAATTTTGAAACCACCATCGGCATTCTCACCACCCGTCTTACCGCTCAGGGCTATACTGAGGCGACCGTAGTCAGGCAGGGCACCAACCGCATCCGCGTTGAGATCCCCGATGTTGACGATCCAGAGCAGATCCTGAACATTATCGGTACCCCCGCGCATCTGACTTTCCGCGACCCCGATAACAATGTTATCATGGAAGGCGATACCATAGTATCCGCAGAGCCCATGATGAACACTCAGACCGGCGAATACCTCGTTTCCTTCAAGCTCGACTCCGAGGGCACCAAGAAATTTGCCGACGCTACTTATAATCTTATCGGCAAAGAGATCAGCATTTATCTTGACGATAATCTGCAGATGAGCGCAGTCGTTCAGGAAGCTATAACCGGCGGCGAGGGTTCTCTCACCGGCGATTACACCTATGACAGCGCCCGCCAGCTTGCCATCCTTATCCAGTCCGGCGCTCTGCCCCTTGATATCGAGCAGATAGAGCTCAGGACCGTTTCCGCGACCCTTGGCGTAAATGCGCTTGACAACGCCATCACCGCAGGCGTCATCGGCGTTTTGCTTGTAATGCTCTTCATGATCATAATGTACAGGCTCCCCGGCGTTGTTGCAACGCTCGCACTTATGATCTATATCATAATCGACCTTTTCCTTCTGGCGCATGTTCCCGGCGTTCAGCTCACGCTCCCCGGTATCGCCGGTATCATACTTTCCATCGGTATGGCAGTCGATGCAAACGTCGTTATCTTCGAGCGCATCAAGGAAGAATTAAGATCCGGCAAGATGACCCGTCCCGCCATCAATTCCGGTTATCAGAGAGCATTCTCCGCGATCCTTGACAGCAATATCACCACCATCATCGCAGCAGTCGTGCTGGGCATCTTCGGCACCGGCACCATAAAGAGCTTTGCTATGACCCTGGGCATCGGCGTTGTGACCAGTATGTTCACCGCAATCGTGGTCACCCGCTGGCTGCTCAATACCATGCTCGGTTTCGGCATCACCAACAAAGCCCTTTACGGAGTAAACAAGAAGGAGGTTGAGGCAAAATGAGTGAGATCACCATCAAAAAGGGAAATATAGTCTCCAATTTCAAGATCTTCGCAGGCGTTCTTGCGGTCATTCTTTTAGCCGCGCTCATCATGGGCATTATCGTCGGCGGCTTCAATCTCGGTATCGACTTTACCGGCGGTACCTTAGTTTCCATCGAAATGGGCGGCGAATTTGATGACAAGGACGTAAAGGCCGTTATTGAAAAGCTCAACATCTCCGTTGACTATACAATCGCAAAGACCGGTGAGCTCGGCAGCGCAACTCAGGCTGCAGTCCGCTTCCAGTCAATGCCCACGGTTGAAGAAGAAGACGATTTCATAACCGCAATGGTTGATGGCATAAAGGAAACCTACCCCGCTGCGGAAGCTATTTCCACCGACAGAGTCGGCGCGACCGCAGGCAAGACCCTTGTGCAGAATGCGTTCTTATCCGTGCTCCTTGCTTCCGCTCTTATGCTCATCTATATCTGGATCCGCTTTGAGCTGGTCAGCGGTATTATCGCGGTCATCACCAGCGTTCTGAACGTGCTCATTATGTGCGCATTCATGGTGTTCTTCCGCTCCTTCATGCAGATCAATTCCTCTTTCATCGCCGCATGCCTCACCATCGTGGGCTATTCCATCAACAACACCATCATAGTGCTTGACAGGATCAGAGAGGATAACCGCAGGCTTGGCAGACGCTCCTTCACAAGAAAAGAAGTTGCCGAGCACGCTCTGCGTTCCTGCATGGGCAGAATGATAAACACCACCATTACCTCCCTTATCACCATCACCTTGCTTTACATCCTTGGCGTTGATTCCATCCGCCAGTTTGCTCTGCCCCTGATCATCGGCATCGCAGCGGGCACCTACATTTCCATCTTCATCGTTCCCGCAATGTGGGGCATCTGGATGGACAAAGCACCTTCCCCCAAAAAGGCGTAGCAAACCAAGCATCATAAGAACCAAAGACCGAAGCAAATTTTTCGCTTCGGTCTTTTTGCATCTTCCGGGCAAATGAGTTTTGTTCATCGAACCAAAACTCAGCAACATTTGCAATGTTTTTGTGCAGATCAATGATTCTCGCTCATATCGCAGAAGATCAGATCTCCCCTGCCCTGCATTTTGCTGCTATGAAAAAATGCCGTAATAATGCGGTTTACCGGCAATTTGAGTGATATATCATCCTTTCTGCACGAGCTTGGGATTTCGCCAAAATCAAGGCGATTTCTTCATTATGCAGCCAATCCTCTCCAAAAATTCCTTCATTTTACCAATATAATCGCAATCTTACCGCTTTGAATGAACTATGCGGGGTTGTGCTTGCGATTATTTTGTATTATAATTAATTGTTGTTATTAAGTAGTATTATGGGAGGGGTGTGGTCGATGCGTTTTACCAAAAGAGCGGTTCCCGATGAATCGGTCGTCCAAAAGCTTGAACAGGCCGGCTACAGCTCTCATCTGGCACATTTGCTCGCCCTCAGAGGCATAAAAAACGAAGAGGAGGCAAAGCGCTTCCTTGATCCCAACGAGACCATGTTCAACGATCCTTTCCTCCTCACCGATATGGATAAAGCGGTGGAAAGGATCAAAAGGGCGCTCAGGGATAACGAAAAAATAGTAATATACGGCGATTACGACGCAGACGGCGTTACCGCTGTTTCCATACTCAAGGGTTTCTTTGACAGTATCGGGCATAACGTGGACTATTATATCCCCGGCCGTCACGACGAAGGCTACGGGCTCAACGACCACGCAGTGCGCGCTCTTGCCAAGGAACATTCTCTCATGATAACCGTCGACTGCGGAATTGCTTCGCTTGAAGAGGTCGACCTTGCAAATGAGCTCGGGCTCGACGTGATAGTGACCGACCATCACCAGCTCAAGGAAAAGCTTCCCAACGCGCTTGCTGTCATCGATCCGCTCATAGGCAGCTATCCCTGCAGATCCCTCTGCGGCGCAGGCGTTGCTTTTAAGCTCGTGCACGCGCTTGGAGGGCTTGAAGCTGCGCTCAGCTTTTCCGACCTTGCCGCCATAGGCACAGTTGCCGATATCGTGCCCCTTATGGAAGAAAACCGCGCAATAGTGTCAGTTGGTCTTAAGCGCATGAACGAAAACATGCGCCCCGGCGTCAGCGCCCTTTGCTCTGTTGCCGGGCTTTCGGGCAGAACTATCGACAGCGGCCATGTGGGCTTTATGTTAGGACCCAGGATCAACGCGGGCGGGCGCATCGACAAATCGAGCAAGAGCGTTGAGATGCTTTTGAGCACCGATCATGCCTTTGCGTCGGAAATAGCACTGCAGCTTGAAGAGCACAACAGCTTAAGGCAGGCGCTTGAACGCGATATCACCGCGCGCTGCCTTGAGCTTATAGACGAGCAGATAGATTTTATCAACGACCGCGCCATCGTGCTTTATGAGGACGGCTGGAATCAGGGCGTAGTGGGTATAGTGGCTTCCCGAATGGCGGAAAAATACAATATGCCCTGCATACTTTTTGCAAGCGACGGAGAATCGCTCGTAGGTTCGGGCAGATCCGTTCCCGGCGTGCACATTCTTGCGGCAATCTCCGCCTGTTCTTCCCATCTCACCCGCTTCGGCGGTCACGAAATGGCTGCAGGTCTTTCCCTCCCCGTCGAAAATTTCGAGGCATTCCGCAAGGATTTTAACAGCTATCTTCTCAATAACACCGCGGATGAATGCTATCTTCCCAAGGCGATCTACGATATGGAGATCACCCCCGAGGAGATCACAATGGAGCTTTGCGAGGATATCCAAAAGATGCTCCCCTGCGGAATGGCAAACCCCACGCCCACCTTCCTTCTAAGGAGCGTGCGCACAGACAATGTCCGCAAGATCGGATCGGATCAGCGCCATGTGAAATGCACGATTTCTTCAAAGGGTGAGGACGTGGACTGCGTCGGCTTCTCGATGGCGGAAAAAGCCGATACTCTTCGTATTTTCTGTGACCTGCTGGTAAACATCAACAAGAATTACTGGAACGATAAGGTAAGCGTTCAGGCGCTTTTGAGAAGAATAGAGCCTGCCGCATCCCTTTTCGAGGGCATGATAGAAACCAGATACGATGAGATATGCCGTGATTTTTTGTCGAACCTGGTGTATAATGAAAAGAGCAAAGCGTTTTTGGAAGAGCCTTCCGTCTATTGCGGCATTCCCGGCAGGGGCGATATGTTCATCTGCTCCAACGCTAAAAATGCGCCCTTGGTCTTAAAAAAGCTTTATGAATTATACCCCGGGCTCGGGCTTGAAAGATTTGTGAAGCACATAGGCGATGACAAGCGCGCCTATACCTGCGTTGCCGCAAGCCCGATACCCTGTCAGTCTTTTGCAAATTACCGCAGATTCATATTTGTGGACGGATTTATTCCCGAGCTTGCCGCTCAGATAAAGGAATTCTGCCCCGAAGGGGAATTTTTCGTGACCGCGTCTCCCATGGAGAAGCTCTCCGGGCTCAAAATGGATGTAGCTCAAATGCGCACCGTATATTGCTGGATACTCAAAAACGTTTCAAGGCTTTCTCAGGCGCGCGATCCCCGATGCGCAAGCATGCTCTGCGCGCAGGAGCTTAAACTCTCAAGGGCGCAGGTATATCTGGCGATGCTCGTTTTTTCGGAGCTCGGTTTCATCAAGGTAAGCTTCCGTCCCTGGTGCATAAAGACCATTGCATCTCCCCCAAAGAGAGATCTGAGTCAGAGCACACTTTTTAACTGGCTTAATAAAAATACCGATATATAAACCAAATCCGCTGAAATCAGGAGGCAAAGAATATGGAGCTTGAAAAACTTATCCGCGATATCCCCGATTTCCCCAAGGAAGGCATTCTTTTCAGAGATATCACCACCCTTCTCAAGGACAAGGACGGCTATAAGGAAGCTGTAGAGCGCATGGCAAAATCCCTTGAAGGGCTCGGCGTCGATATCATTGTAGGCCCCGAAGCCAGAGGCTTTATTATGGGCTCCGCAGTCGCATATGCAATAAACGCAGGTCTGGTGCTTGCAAGAAAGCCCGGTAAGCTCCCCGCAGAAGCCATTTCCAATTCCTACGGCCTTGAATACGGTTCCGACAGTCTTTCTTTGCATGTCGATTCCATCAAGCCCGGTCAGAAAGTCGCCATAGTCGACGATCTTCTGGCAACCGGCGGCACCGCAAAGGCGGTATGCGAGCTTATCGAAAAGCTCGGCGGCGAAGTCGTAGCGCTCAGGTTCCTTATCGAGCTTTCAGACCTTGATGGCCGTGAGACCCTGAAAGGCTATAACGTAGACGCCCTCATCACCTACTAATTAAAAGGGAGAAATAAAAATGACTACCGTAAGAACGCGTTTTGCGCCCAGCCCCACCGGCTTTATGCACATCGGAAATCTGCGCACCGCGCTTTATACCTATCTTTACGCCAAGGCAAACGGCGGCAAGTTTATCCTGAGGATCGAAGATACCGATCAGGAGCGCTTTGTTGAGGGCGCTACCGAGGTCATTTACAAGACCTTAAAATCCTGCGGCATGGATTGGGACGAGGGTCCCGATAAGGACGGCGGCTACGGTCCATACATCCAGAGCCAGCGCAAGGACATGTACCTGCCCTACGCCAAAGAGCTGGTCGAAAAGGGCGCTGCATATTACTGCTTCTGCACCAAGGAAGAGCTTGACGAGCGCAGAGCAGCCGTTGAAAAGGACGGCGGCACCTGGAAATACGACAAGCACTGCATGCATATGTCCAAGGAAGAGATCCAGCGCAGGTTAGATGCGGGCGAGCCCTATGTAATCCGCCAGAACATCCCCCAAAGCGGCGAGGCAAGCTTTGACGATGCTCTTTACGGTCATATTTCCGTAGACTGCTCAGAGCTTGATGATACCGTTTTGATCAAGGCTGACGGTCTGCCCACCTACAACTTCGCAAACGTTATCGACGACCACACCATGGGCATCACTCACGTCCTCAGGGGCAATGAGTACCTTTCTTCCACCCCCAAATATAACCTCCTTTACGAGGCATTCGGCTGGGAGAAGCCCATTTATATGCACCTCACCCCCGTTATGAGGGATGCGACCCACAAGCTTTCCAAGCGCAACGGCGACCCCACCTTCGAGGATCTGCTCGATATGGGTTATCTCAGAGAGGCTATTTTGAACTACGTCGTTCTCGTTGGCTGGAATCCCGGCAACGACAGAGAGTTCTTCACCCTTGACGAGCTCGTTGAGGTCTTCGGCTCCGACGGTCTGTCCAAATCTCCCGCTGTTTTCGATATCAAGAAGCTTACCTGGATGAACGGCGAATATATTAGACGTATGAGCCATGATCAGTTCAAGGAAGTTGCAACCCCCTGGCTCAAAAAGCAGGGCTTTGATACCGAGAAGTACGATATGGACATCATCATCGACCTTCTCCAGCCCAGGACCGAGCGCCTTGACTCCATGGCAAGCCTCTTCACCTTCCTTGATGATATGCCTGAAGTCGATGTAGAGCTTTATACCCACAAGAAGATGAAGACCAACCCCGAGGTCGCAAAGACCGCGCTTGAATCTTCCATCCCCGCCTTTGAGCAGATCGATGACTGGACCATGGATAATATCCATGCAGCAATGCTCAAAACCGTAGAGACCCTTGGCTGCAAGAACGGTCAGGTCATGTGGCCGGTCAGGATCGCTATCACCGGCATGGCCTCCACCCCCGGCGGCGCGACCGAGATCGCAGCGCTTCTGGGCAAGGATGAGACCGTCAGAAGGCTCAAGGCCGCATTAGCTCAGTTATAGGAGAAACGATGACAAAACGACCCGACAACAACATTATATCCTTCGATCAGCCGGGCGAATTTTACAGAAAACGTGCACAGCGCCTCATGGACAAACGTGATTTATGGGGCGCTTTGTCTTGCCTGAGAACAGCTGAAGAAAAGTCCTCCGACCCGGTGCAGCTGCTCGATATAGCGGAAATACTGGCTCAGATGGGGCTTTATGAGCGCTCAAGCGAGATCCTTCTTTCCCTTATCGCTCAAAAGGACGACAACATCATCGAATGCTATTTTTCCTGCGCGTCCAACGCCTATGCGCTTGGCTGGTTCAATCTGGCGCATGATCTCGCCATGATGAGCCTGCACCTTGGCGCAAAGGGAGATATGGCGCTTGATCTTCGCGATATGCTCCACGTGATCAGAGACGAGCTTGATCACCCCGAAATACTCGAAGCCCCGGAAATGGGAGCCGACGAGGGCAAAAGGCTGCTCGACGAAGGCGATTTCCCCGCAGCGATAGAAAAGCTTACCGATGCCCTTTCGGGAAAAAGCGATATGGTCTATGCTCAGAACAACCTCGCCCTTTCCTATTACTGCATGCACGAAAACGAGCGCGCGGTACTTGAGGGCAAAAGGGCGCTTGAGATAAAGCCCGACGATGTTCATGCCCTTGCAAACATGGCGCTTTTCCTCCACGCGACCGGCGATGAGAGCGGCGCTATGAACTATATCCAAAAAGCGAGGAGCGCCCCCGCAGGCGAAGACGAGACAGGCGACCAGTATAAGGTCTGCCTTACCATGGCCGAAATGGGCATGCATGAAGCAGTATCGCAGCTTGCAAAGGAGATGCTCTCCTATTCGCCCTATGACGAAAGAGTGCTCTACCTTTATACCCTTTCTCAGTTCAATATCTGTGAGTATGCGGGCGCATACAAAACCGTCCAGAAGCTGCGCTCAATCGCGCCCGAAAGCCCGCTTTATTCCTTCCTTGAAGC
The DNA here is from genome assembly GCA_015056005.1 of Clostridiales bacterium. Lineage (GTDB taxonomy): Bacteria > Bacillota > Clostridia > Christensenellales > UBA1750 > SIG373. The sequence goes on along the minus strand of SVHB01000023.1, from coordinate 638 downwards.
CGAATCGCTGCGCGGCATGAACGGGAACAAGACATACGGAGTTCTTTCCTACACATCCGCGCTGCCCATGCCCTATATAATCGACAGGATAAACGAGCTCCATACGTTTATGGCGCTTTCAAAGGAAGAAGCAGCCATAGCTTTTTTAAGCGATAACGATCTTAAGCTTTCAATGAATTGGTGCCTGCATATGGACGACAATAACTTAAAGCACGAATTGCTCTCGTTCATTGCAAAGCTTTCCATCCCCGAATCGGAGCTTTTTTTGCGCACGCAGCTTTTAAGCCTTGATCAGAGCGACGAGCTCAAAAAAGAGCTGGTCATGCTGCTCTCCCGCAGCGGCGCTCAGCCCCCCTACACCGCCATCATCGGCGACAGCCTTGCAGAGATCAACGTAAAGGAAACTCCGCTTTCCAACAAGAACATCCCTCCGTCCTACGAGGAAGTGTTAAAGACCGCATCGCAGGATATCGCAGAGCGCTTCGGCGAAGAAGCAGCATTCCTTGCAATGCAGGTCTGGATCAAGTTCATACTGACTCAGCCCGATGACCTTCCTCAGCTCAGAAGCATGGGCGGATGGATCGCCGCATTGATACAGGCGGTCGCGGTCATCATACAGGCCCCGCTCAACACCCCCG
>SVHB01000022.1 GCA_015056005.1 Clostridiales bacterium | reverse complement strand
CTATCATGCCCACCGCTATCCTCGGGTTATCCTTGTAAGTTACATCTGCTTTAAGCCCTGTGATCTCGCCGTCGCGAACAAGAGTGGGACCAAAGGTCAGACCCTGCCATGCACCTTTATGCAAAAGCTCCTCGCCCTGCCCTGCTTCGCCTGTTACGCCAAGCATAGTTCCGTCATCCATGATGACAAGGCTCTCAATCTCGTCAAAATCCCTGTAAAGCACGCCGTTTCTGATGACAAGGCCTGAATACCTCGAACCGTAATAATCGCCGCTGACTGCAAAAACAGCGGAATTTTCCTGAGCAATAACCGAAGTCTTATCCTTTATATTCCTGCCGAACTCGCCCTTTGCAAAAGCGGCCTTGATGTATTTTACATCGCTCACTTTTATATCGGCAACATAATACCTGTAAAACTCGCCGTTTACCGTCTCTTCAACCTTAGTGATCGCAAGCTCCACATTGTCGTCCTTGTAGGTCATATCGCCAACGCCGTAATCGGATCTGTCCTTGGTCGGCGAAGGCTCGGGCGTGAGCTCGGGTTCTTTTTCGGGCGTTTTAGTCGGATCGGGTGTTTTAGTCGGCTCTGTAGTCTTGACCGTTTCATGGGTAAAATCAGGTTTTGGCGTAACAGCCTGAGTTTTGATGCTGCTTGGAAGCACGAAAGCGTCAAGTATAACATACAGGCTTACAAGCAGGACAAAAAATGCCAAAAATATTCTCCTAATTGTCTTTATCATCTGTATTTCCTCGTTGATATATATGCGGGCAAAAAAATGCCGCCGCACCAACCTTACTTTACGGCAGCAGGGCGGGATAGCTATGAGTTTATAAAGTATAATTATAGCAGACTGCGGTTTATGCAAACAAAATGACCGTTTGCAAAAAACGAACCGGACGTTTATCCCATAATAAAACATTTATCGACAATAGTCAATTAAGGAAGACTATTGAATTACAAACTATTTCATATTATAATATATATTAGCAATATAGGGCAATATTGAAACTCTTTGATTGAGGTATATTATGTCTGATAAAAACAATTCTCAGCTTTCCAGCAATCTGTATTTTTTTAAATCCGTCTGGCGCATGACTCAGGCGCTTTCGGGGAATAAACCCCTTTCTCAGGCCCTTTGCACCTGCCTTGAGATCATCAACGAATATCTTCAGGCCACCAGCGCCGTTTTCTGGCTTCTGAGCCCTGCCGATAACAAGATCTATGTAAGCGCCGCAAGCGGCAGCCTTGCCTATCGCTTTGACGGCAAAAGCCTTAACCTCGGCGAAGCTATTGAGGGTGAATGCGTTGAAACCATGCAGCCAAGGCTTGTTGATGATTTTACCAACGATCCATCCCTTGCGGGCAGATACGATCTCAACATACTGTATCTTATCAAAACCGCACTTTGTGTTCCAGTGATAAGCGAAGACGGCTGTATCGGCTGCATCGAATTCCTGAACAAAATAGACGGTCAGTTCTTCACTCAGGGTGATCTTGACCTTTGCGAGACCATGGCAGCGCTCATTGCGGTCGCGCTTAGCTCCCGTGGGATCAAAGCAAAGGCAAGAAAGGAAGAGCGCCAGATCATGCGCTTTGATTCCGTTACCAAGCGCATCGACAAAGGCGCAGACGCAGGTCTTGTGCTCGATTCCATCGATCTTTCCGTCAACAGAGGCGAAATGTTGGTAATAAACGGCGCAGACGAAAGACAGGCAAAGGCGCTTATTTCCCTTTTCTGCGTTATGGACACCCCTGACAGCGGTGTGATCACAATGAGCGAGCATGATCTGTCTCAACTCGGTCAGAAGGATCTCCTGCTCATCAGAAGAAACGATATTGGCATGGTTTTGCCCGATATGCCCCTTATGCCCGGCATGAATACAAGAGCAAACGTGCACGCAGCAGCGAAGCTGGCGCTTGAACCCATGGAGGTCGCTCAGGCGCTCGATTTTGCCGGAGTATCCGCAAGGAGCGGCAGGCAGAGCTTCCCTCGTCAATTAAGCTCGGAGCAGGATCTCAGGACCAGATTTGCAAGGGCTATAGTTAAACGTCCCCTTATCCTGATCGCAAAGGAACCCGGTGACGAATATCTGTCCAAAGTCCTTTCTCAGCTGCTCAAAAAGGCCGCAGAAGAGCTCGACTGCGCGGTCGTTGCCATCGGCTCGGGCGAATATTTCATGGAAGAAGCCGACCGCGTGATCACCATTTTAGGCGGAGTTTATTTAAGAAGCGCAAACAATTTTATCGAAAGCGGCAAAGACTCCCCTGCCCTTATAGAAGCAAACGAGGAAATACCGGATGATGCCATAGATGAAGCTGCTGAAGAAGAAGTTGAAGAATCCGCCGATGAAATGCCTGAAACTTCGGATGATGCTGTAGAAACCGATAATTTGAACGTCGACGAAGAAAATATTTCCCCTAAAATCGATCAGGAAGCCGATGAAACGGATAAAGACGACGACGAGGAAGAATCTAAAGAGCCGGACAGCGAGGAAAAGAAATGAGTTCAAGAAAAGTATTTACCGGTGCGCTCAGGAGCGCAGGTATCAGAGCGTTTTTCTCTGCGCTGACCGCGTTTACGCTGTGCTGCGGTTATCTTTTTACCGCGTACGGCGCTAAAGGTATGCAAAACGGTGCAATAGACAGCGTAAACAATCAAAAGCCCTACGATTTTGAGCTTACCGGCACAAGCGGCTATACCTCAGATGATATCTCGGCATTGGAAGCGCTCGGATGTTTTTCAAAGGTCATCCCTGAGGGTGCGATGGCAGGCGCTTATGAGCGCGTTCATCTTACCCTTTCTTCCGATGATGCTCTTGATATATTCTCAGACAGATACAGCGCTCTGGTCGAAAGCACCGCTCAGGAGCTTATGACCCTTGCAAAGGACAGAGCGGAAATAAAGCTCAATGAATACATGGAGCCTTTGACAGACGCCAAGGATATCGCTCAGAGCGAATACGACAGCGCCGAAGATAAATTCAATTCGGCAAGGCTCAAGTACGAGGAAGCTTTAGATGCCTTTGAAAAAGCCAAAGAAAACGAAAGCTTATACAACGCTTCCGTTTCTCAGATCCAAACCGATATTGACGCAAAGCAGTCCGCGCTCAACAAAGCCAAGGACGATCTGACCAAGCAGGAGAGCGAGACCAAGAAGATCGTTTATGCAAATAATGCTGAGATCGAAGAAGTCTGGAACGATTTTTATGCGATGCGCAGCAGCTATAACGACGCGATGGAAAGCGGCAGATATGATGCAGATACCGCAAAGAGCAAGCTTTCGGAGCTGAACCGTGCTCAGTCAAACGCGACCAACATGGAAACTTCCTTAAACAGAGAAATATCCAAGGCGCGCACCGCGCTTTTAGATGCTCAGAAGCTGGTCGAGACCCTTGAAAACGAGTTAAAGGCGCTTCAGGCGGATCACGATGCACAGTCTCAGCAGGGTTTTGTACCGGATGATAATTATCTTGCCCTTGAAAATGCGGCAAACGAAGCAAAGAAGGTCGTTGAAACCGCTCAAAAAGCAATGGACGAGGCAGAAGTCAGGCTGAACGATGCTATCTTAGAGCTTGAAAAGCCTGTCGATTTCACATGGAACATCGTAAAATATGAGATTTACGATGATTACGGTCTGTTTATAGAGGAGCTGAGCGAGCTCAAAGGGCCCAAGACTTCGCTGCTTGTGCTCATGATCGCAATGATGCTCTTGGTCCACTACCCCATCGCTCGTTCCTGTATCGCCAAATCCGCAGATATCCAGCACACGCAGTCGGCAATGGGTTATTCCCCGGCGCATATTTACGGCAGATATATGACCTCGTTCGTGTTTACTTCTGCGATAGGCGCGGTCCTTTCCGTCCCGGTTTCAGCGCTTTTGGTCATAAGCCTTGTAAAACAGGCGTTTGGCGTTTCCTCTTCGTTCATCGATCTTGTGTTATCGTTTGAAACCATTGCCGCGCTTTTGATACCCGTGATTTGCGCGCTCTTGTCGTCAATGTTCGCCATACCCGATCTTACCGATAAAATGGTCGTCGTAATCGCCCCTGTTTGCGCTGCATGCGCAGGTTTTGCGGCATGGTATGTTGTCTATACTTTCGCACTTGTGGGGCATCTGAGCGATTTTGCGGCGATCGACGCAGTGTTCATCAATGCAGGTACATTTGCCGTTTGCGGCTGTCTCCTGTCGCTCGTTTCCTGCGTATACTTCGGTTTTGATTCAATCGCAAGGAGCATGTCCGGCGATCTTATCATAGGACGCATGATGGGCGCATCCGCTATGTCCAGCGCATATTCTCTCACCCATCGCGTGCTCATCCCAACTGCCGTCGGAGCGCTTTTGGGAACCGCAGCCTACCTCATGTTCGGCAGTGCATCCTTCTGGCTTGCAGCGATAGTTGCTGTGCTTGCGGTAACCGTGATAGCCGAGCTCACCCTCTTTGGCGGAGCCATACTGCTCAGCGCAAGGCTCAGTTCATAAAAGATAAAACAAAAATCTCTTGTGCATTTCTGTGTGCACAAGAGGTTTTTTGCGATTATATAACTATGGTTTCATGAAGTCTTTCATTTTTTCAGTTCATCGGTGATCGCTTTTACCACCTTTTCGCAGTCCGCCATAAGTTCACGTGCAAATTCCTGATTGCTTGCACTTGTAATAAGCTCTATCCTGCCCTTTATATTAGACGGACGAATATTTACCATGCCGTTTTTTGACGAATATTCAATACCTTCAGCGCTCATATCCGCGTTTTCCAGCTTCTCGCTTATCAGACGCATTGCCTTTCCCCGAGCTTTTTGCGGGCAATCCACAAACTGCCTTTCAATACAGCGGTTATGCTTGAGTATCAATGCCTTCATCGATTGACCCGAATCGTGCATGAATCTTGCTATCACGCTTGCGGCAAGCTCGGGATCATATTTTACCATGATCCTAACAATTCCCTTATCTCCGTCGATATATCCGCATGCGTCATCAAGGATGGAAGATACGGTAATATCGCTCAGCGGCTGACCGTAAACATCATAAAGCACAAGGCTTTCATCCTGAGTGTCATAAAGTATATGGAAATCGTCTTTCTTCACAAACGAGCTCTTCCATGCATCATAGACCGGCTGAGCGCTCATATCACAAAGAGGTGCGCGGATGTTTTCGTACACACATCTTGCATTATCGAGCCTTGAATACGCTTTCATCAACTTTCTCATCTGTGCAAGCTCCATCTCGGTCCCGCCTATAAACAGCCTGAGCTCAATATCGCAGCCGCGCTTGGAAAAATACGCGCATGCATCGGCACCCATGGCTCTGCCCGTATACATGACCGCCGGCAGACTTGCATTGCCTGCCCTTCTTAAAAGCGCACCCATAGACATTGCGCCTGCTATAAAGGCATCCGCAAGCATGGACTGTGCTCCAACCTTATCATAACCTACGCAAATGTTGTCTGACTGAGATACGGACACGAGCGCTGCGCCAAGCGCCGCTGCTTCCTCGGGCATAAGCGCGCATGTGAACACGCCCAAATCGTTTTTGAGCATTATGGCATTTGAATCGATAACGCTTCTGTGGACCACAGCGTCATCAAAAATGTACTGCTCCGGCCATATGTTCACATACGGTCTTACAGTGCTGTTCAGCCCAAGTACCGCATTTGATCCTATGCACGCGCCTTCCATAACATTGGCATTGCTCTTGACCCTTGCATTTTCCATTATGACACTGCGCTCTATCACAGCGTTTTCTCCGATATGCGCGCCGTTCCATATTACAGCGCCCTTTATTCTTGCACCCCGCCCGATGTAAACATTATCGCCGATAACGCTTCCCGCAAAAATTTGAGCGTCCTTGTCTACATAGCTCCCGGAACCGATATAGCACGGACCTTCAACCTGAGCCGAATTGTCTATAACAGCTGTTCCCTTGTTTTTTCTTGCGTAATTGAGCTTTACCTTGCCAAACAGCATATCCTGCTGGCAGGAAATATAGCTTGATGCATCCCCGATATCGCACCAATATGAATCGGTCACATAGCCGTATATCGGCTGCCCTTCTTCCGCGAGCTTTGGGAAAAGCTGCGAACCAAAATCATATGCGCCGTTTTCAGGGATAAAATCAAGAATTTTGTTATCAAGGATATATATCCCGGTGTTCACATTATCGGAAAGCACATGCCTCCAGTCGGGTTTTTCAACGAATCGCTTTACTTTTCCTCGCTTATCGGTCACCACAACCCCGTATTCAAGGGGATCTTCCACGCGCTTAAGTATGAGCGTTGCCAATGCCCCGCTGTTTTTATGGAAAGCAACGGCATCGGTCAGATCAACATCTGTCAGTGCATCGCCCGAAATAACGATAAAAGGAGCGTTCAGAAATTCCTTAGCATTCTTTATGCTGCCCGCTGTGCCCAGGGGCATACGTTCCTCAAAAAACACGACCGAATCCGAGAACTCTTCTTTGATAAGATTTCCCCTGTATGCTATAGTGGCGGCAATATCGTATATTCCATGCTTATGCAGAAGTTCCACGGCATAGCGCATGACCGGCTTGCCCAAAACTGGCATGAGCGGCTTTGGCTTTTCGCAAGTCAGAGGACGCAGCCTTGAGCCCTCGCCGCCCGCCATAATTATCGCCTTCAAAAAACGCACCTCCCGTAAAAACTATAATTAGTCTTTCCAAAAAGTGCGTATATGATTCACTAAATAATATATTTTGCTATATCCTTGGTCATGGCGTTGATCTTAAGCTTGGATTCGACATAATCCCTGTCCACGGTAACAGTGGTTGCTTCGCCCTCGTCGACTTCAAAGGAAATATCCTCAAGAAGCTTTTCAAGGATGGTGTGCAGCCTTCTGGCGCCCAGGTTCTCGCCGCTGTCGTTTGCTATCACCGCTGCTTCAGCAAGGCAGTCAAGAGCGTCATCGGTAAAAATAAGCTCTATACCGTCAACGCCAAGGAGCGCCTGATACTGCTTTATAACGGCGTTTTCGGGCTGGGTCAGTATGCGCCTGAAATCCTCTTTGGTAAGCGCGGTAAGCTCCACCCTTATCGGGAAACGGCCCTGAAGCTCGGGGATCAGATCGGTCACCTTGGATACATGGAAAGCGCCTGCGGCAATAAAGAGCATATAATCGGTCTTTACGGGGCCGTATTTGGTGTTTACGGTGCAGCCTTCAACTATGGGGAGAATATCCCTCTGCACACCTTCCCTTGAAACATCGGGGCCGCCTGCGCTGCCGCCGCCGTTCCTGCCCGCGATCTTATCGATCTCGTCGATGAACACGATACCGTGCTGCTCGGCGCGTCTTATCGCTTCGGCGTTGATGTTTTCCGGATCAAGAAGCTTCTGAGCTTCTTCCATTTTGAGTATCCTTCTTGCCTCCATTACGCTCACCTTGCGCGGACGCTTCTTCTTGGGCATTATGGAACCCAGAACATCGCTCATGTTCATATCGGTACCGGGTATGTTTTCCATATTGTTCCCGGTCTCTTCGACCATGATCTCTATGATATCACCTTCAAGATCGCCCGAGAGCAGCTTCATGCGGATGTTCTCGCGCTCATCCTTGTTCTTATTGCGCTCTGCTTCAATCTTTTCGGGAGAGTTGGATGCGCCCAGAAGAGCTTCTATGGGATTATATGCCTTCTTGGGCTTATCCTTATCAAGCAATATATCTATAAGGCGCTCGGTCGCGTTATCGGCAGCTTCCTGCTCAACGTCGTTGAGCTGCATATCCTTGACCATTCTGACAGAGCTTTCGACCAGATCGCGCACGATGGAATCAACATCCCTGCCTACATAGCCCACCTCGGTGAACTTGGTCGCTTCGACCTTTACAAAGGGCGCGTCAACAAGCTTTGCCAGCCTTCTTGCGATCTCGGTCTTACCCACGCCTGTGGGACCCACCATAAGTATGTTTTTGGGAGTGACCTCATCCCTTATCTCCTGCGGGAGCTTTGCCCTGCGGTAGCGGTTTCTGAGAGCCACGGCAACAGCTTTTTTTGCGTCATCCTGTCCGATAATGTATTTATCGAGCAATTCGACCGTTTGTTTTGGTGTAAGAACAGCCATACCGCACCTCCTAAACAGTTTCAACGATAATATTATCGTTGGTAAATACGCAGATGGAAGCTGCAACATGCAAAGCCTTGTTTGCTATTTCTTCCGCTTTAAGATCGGTATTTTCGGCAAGCGCCATAGCCGCCGCAAGAGCATAGTTGCCACCCGAACCGATAGCGCAGATGCCGTTATCGGGCTCTATTACCTCACCCGTACCGGAAATGAGCAGAAGGTTATCCTTATCGGCTGCAAGCATGAGCGCCTCAAGCTGCCTCATCGCCTGATCGCCGCGCCAGCGCTGCGCAAGCTCTATTGCTGCTCTTGGGAGGTTGCCCGAATACTGAGTCAGATACGCCTCCAGCTTTTCGCAAAGGGTGAGCGCATCGGAAACATTGCCCGCAAAGCCTACTACTATGGAATCGTTATATATTCTGCGCACCTTTTTGGCGGTGCCCTTCATTATCGTTTTATCACCCATGGTGACCTGACCATCGCCTGCGATGGCGCAAATGCCGTTTCTTTTTACGGCACAAATGGTAGTACCCTTAAACATTTCTCCTCCGAAACAATATAATTTCTACAATAGATGGTAAATGAAAAACATAGCAATGTCAATAAGAGTAAAATTAGAATAAGGTTATAAAGAGTAAAATAAATATGAACATGCAAAAACCGCCGAAATCACGGCGGTTTTTAACTTATGCTACGTTTCTTACGGATTCAAGCAGATTCATAAAATCATTCTTGATATCTTCGCCCATTTTACCCGAAAGCTCCTTGATCTTTTCCACGTCTTCCTGGGTATCAACGATGTTCACAGTGAAATCGCCTGCGTTTGCAAGCTTGACCTTCTCGTCGATGGTCTCTTTCAGCCTGTCGGTAAGACCACCCTTGTACTGATCGTCATAGGTGATGCCGATAAGAGCCTCATTGCCTACAACGGCTACGTATACATCCTCTACCTCGCTGAGCTTGTCCACTTCATCGCGAATGGCGGTCGCCGCCTTTTCGTTGTTCATCGAATCGGTATTGCCCGCTGTTGGGTCCATGCCGTTTAAAGGTGAACCGCTGGCGTTGGGTTCTTCCGACAGATTGGGAACGATGCTGCCACCGTTATTCATGCCGTTATCCATTCCGGTAGTCATGCCCGGGGACATGGAAGGAGCGGGGGTAGCGGTTACGCCGCCTCTTTGGCAGCCGGTAAATATGACCGCGCACATAAGCACGGTCAGGAGCATCATAATTGATATGCGTTTCATGAATGCTTTCGCCTCCTTTGCTGTTATAATGCGCAGGAGGCGAAATTTTAATCATCTTTTTATAAATTCAATTTATAAAGCGTACATTCAAGCACATACAGCAATAAAGCGGCTGCTTGATCTGCAGCTTTACACCGGTCAATTGCAAAATCTCTGTTTACAGTGTAGTGCTTGCGCAAACCTCATTATTTGTAAAACGCGTTGCCGCCGATGAACTCGCGCAAAATGGAAGTTGGCGGTATTTCTTCTTCCACCGACTTATCTGCATCGACGATATAGTTTAAGAATTTGATCAGCCTTCTTGCCTCAAGATAGTATTCGCTTTCTTTTTCTACGGCTGACAAAAGCGGATATAGATACTTTTTTATTATCGCAAGCTCATATGAAAGCGATGTGTTAAAGATATAATCCGCCTGCTCCTGATATGGGAATATCCATTTATCCTCGCCGCGCCTGACAGAATCCCACATGGAAAAAGTGCGCTCCATGGAGCTGGCTCTTGCTGAATAATCCCTTGTGAGCCTTCTTATAAGCCTTCCGTCGGTAGAGCGGATACGGTTGTAGTTATCAAGATTAAGCTGAGTCAAAGCGCTTACGAATATCTTATACTTATATTCGTTGGGCACGTCATAGGTCAGCTCGTCATTAAGGCCGTGTATACCCTCAACCAGTATAGGCTGATCGTCACCGAGCTTGGTTCGCTTTCCGGACGATGTACGCTTGCCCGTTGCAAAATCAAATATCGGAAGCTCAACTTCGTTGCCCTGAAGGAGGGATACAAGCTGCTCGTTAAAATACTTTACATCAATTGAATAAAGAGTTTCAAAATCCCTTTCGCCGTTTTCGTCCAGAGGGATATCCTCCCTGTCAAGGTAATAATTATCAAGCGAGATTATAACCGGGCGCAGCCCGTTTGCACGCAGCTGGACATAAAGCCTGTTGGTAAAGGTCGTCTTGCCCGACGAAGAAGGGCCCGCGACCAGCACCAACCTTGATTTGCGGTCGTATATCTCATCTGCGATATATGATATCGTCTTTTCGTGAAGAGCCTCGTTTATCCTGATGAATTCGCGTATTTTGCCGTTTTTCACCATGTCGTTCAGATCGGCGACCACCTGTGCGTCAAGTATCTCGCCCCAGCGCTCACTCTGGGAGAATACAGCGCCCAGCCTCGGCGCAGACGGCTTTTGAGTAAGCACGCTTATATCCTCTGCCGAGGGCTGAACCAGCACCATTCCCGGCAGGTGCAGCTCGAGCGCAAAGAGCTTTAAGTAGCCTGTTGAAGGCACCATGGCTCCATAGAAATAATTCTCCACTCCGCCGCAGGAATACATATTGAAATGCGCAACTTCTCTGTAACCCAGCAAACGTACTTTGTCGTCCTGACCCTGACGGGCAAATATCTCGATAGCTTCATCCTTGCTGAGCGTACGTTTTACAAACGGAAGATCTTCGCTCACAAAATCGTGCATTGCACCTTCAAGGCGCTTGATCACGGAATTTGATGTGAATTTGAGCCCTTTGAAAAGTATATAAAGACCCTGAGGCAGGGAATGCTCGCAGGAAATATCCACACCCGGAAACTCCCTTTTCATTGCCATCAGAAGAAGGAATATGAGGCTTCGCTCATATATACGCCTGCCCTCTTCATCGTGAAGGGTTATCGGCACAATATCGCAGTTTTTATCAACGCTCTCGCCCAGCTCGCGCACATCACCGCCTATCCTGACAGCGAGCGCGCCCATATCATTTCCGGCTTTTCTGAGCGCCTCCAGATATGTTCCGCCTTCAAAATCAATTTCAACACCGTTGATTCTAAGCTTATACACGATAACACCTCCCAATTTAGATTTGAAAAATTAAGGTATCAGCTGACCCTGACTGTAAATGCCGTCGGTATCGCCTGCGGCTTTTTTGTCAAGATAGTATTCGATTATATCCTTGATCGCAGGCGCCGAGCTCGCACCCGAATATCCGTTTGGTATGAACACTACGACCGCTATCTCCGGCTCGTCGAATGGAGCATAGGCAACGAACCACGAATGGTTTTCAAGGTCGATTTTGGAGACCTGCGCGGTACCCGTCTTTGCACCCAGCTGGTCGGTATACTTATAGTTGGTAAAATACTTGGAAGCAGTACCTCTGTCCTCCTGGCTGGTAACGCCGTGCATGCCGTCCCTGATGATCTTTAGAGAATCTTCGATCCCGGTAAGCTCGGAATATACGGTGGGCTCAACTTCGCTCACTATCTCGCCGTCGGGACCTACGATCTTATCTACAATATGCACATCGTATACCGTGCCGCCGTTTGCTATGGCTGCGATATACCTTGCAACAGCGATGGGAGTCAGCTGAGTGATGGACTGCCCTATGCCGGTCATGATTGTCTGAGTGGGAGTCCACCTCAGGTTATCAAGATAGCTGGCGATGGCGTTTACCATGTATCTGCTCGATATATCGGAGCCGGTAAGACCCATTTCATCCAGCAATATATTTCTGATATGCTCGTAGGATTCGTTCTTGGTATAGGAGGTCGCAAGATCGAGAATGGACTTTACGACCGCATCGAGCCTTTCTTCTTCGTACACTATGCCGAGCTCTTCGCCCGTCTTTACAAGCAGGCTCTTGATCTGATTGGATACGGTGATCGCCGTGGTAACAGACTGCCTGCGGATATCCTTCATTGGGTCATAAAGAGTCGCCTGACTTCCGACAATACCCGTAGATTCACCCGTAAGCTCTATATTGGTCTTTACGTTAAGCCCAAGCCTTGTGGTCCAATCCCTCAGAAGGTCGATACCAAGGCGATCCGCAACCTCGTAGAAGAAATAGTTGCAGCTGTTTTTTATGCCTTCAAGAACGGTCTGGTTCTGATGCTGCTCAGGGTATTTGGTCCAGCATTTCGGGCCGTTTACGGAGTCATATTTCTTATATCTGCCGTCGTCGTTTATGATGGTATCGGGCTCAATAACCCCTTCTTCAAGACCTGCAAGAGCTGTTACCATCTTATAAATGGAACCCGGAGTTTCCCTTGAAGATATGGCTTTGTTGAAAAGCGGCGCTCTTGTATCCTCAAGCAGGGACTGATACTGCTCGGTCGTGATGCCGTCTGCAAACCACGAAAGCGGATACGACGGATAGCTTGCAAGCGCGAGCACATCGCAGTTGTTTACATCAACGACCACCGCACAACCGGTCTCCGCATATTTGATCTCGCTTCCGCCGCGCGCTTCAACGAGCTCGTCATAATGCTCGGGATCTGCGTTGTAGGTGTCTATCTGCAAAAGCCTTGTTTCTTCAATATTGTTTTCAAGCGCCTGTTCTACCACCTGCTGAAATTCAAGGTCTATAGTCAGCATAACGCTGTTTCCGTCGGTGGGCGCTTTATATTCAAGCACCTGAGTTGTCCTTCCGTAAGCATCCGTTTCAACGGTCTGAGCGCCGTGGCGGATGATAAGGTTTGGAGAAAGCTGATCCTCCATCGTCTTTTCAACACCGGTGATGCCGATGTAATCATCTGAGGAATAGCCTTTTTCCTTGTATTCCTTTATCGTTTCCTCCGACTGCATCTTGCCCGTATACCCGACGATATGCGCGGCAACATAGTCAAGAGGATAAACGCGCTTGGTGGATTCCTCAACCTCAATGCCGTAAAGTTCATGTGATTGAGCGCTTATCTTTGCAACGGTCACAAAATCCACATTCTCGGCTATCTTTATGGGATTTCCGAGAAAGGAATTCATCTGCATCTCCTGCCATACGGACATTATTTTATGCTTTGTCTCATAATCCGCTTCTTCGGGGACGCAGTACCACGAGCAAAGTGTATCAAACAAAACCTCGACAGGATATTTCTCCGTATCGGTAATATAAAAATTCTTTCGCCACTGCTCCTCGCGCTGGTCGAATACGCCTTGATTTTCCGTATTAAAATCAAGATACCATGTGCCTATGGCGTCCTTGTTTACAGAAAAATCATCGATAACCTTTCCGCCTTCGCCTTCGATAATGTTTATCGCTTTCAGAATACCCTGACTGTAGAGGGTGCGCATTTCCTTGTTGTTGCTGCCGGGCTCTCTGTAGAAGGTTATATTATATGAGGTCTCGTCATAGGCAAGAACCACGCCTTTTGCATCATATATATTTCCGCGGTTGCCGGTAAGAGTTCTTGTTTTGGATGAGGAAGACTGCGCGCTTTCGATATATTGCTGGCCGTTGCTGACCTGAAGATTCAGAAGCTGAGCTAAAATGACCGCAGCAAACAAAGCAAGCAGGATATAGATCACCTTGAACCTGCCGCGAATGCTCTTAATTTGCTTTTGCTCGTTGCTCTGCATCAATCCGCCTCCTTATCATCTTTCACGGGACGAATTATATTGATGCGCTCAAGCAGACCCAGAAGGATATACAGCGCAAGCGCAATGAAAGTCGTATAAACAGTACCTGTCAAAAGCTTTGCGGGCAAAGCCGCCCAATCCATGGATGCATTTAGTAAATACAGCGCAAGCAGCATCGCGCTTTCCTTTATCAGATACGCGGGGACACAGATGAGCAGCGGACGCAGTATGCCCGGCACCCTCGACCTGTGGAAAAGGCCCGAAATAATGCCGGAAATCGTATACTGAAACGAATACACGCCGGGACTCAAAAAGGCTATATCCATAAACATACCGGTCGCCGCTCCGCAGATACTGCCCAGCATCGGACCGCCTATGGATGAGAAGGATACGATAACCGCAAAAACGATATCGGGCTGAACTCCAAGTATCGCCATGCTGTTTGCGACCGTCAGCTGGAGCAAAAGCGCTATAAACAGGCTCGCTGCCATTATAAGGGAGAATATAAGCATTATTCTTCCTCCGTTATTTCGCTTACAACTACCAGAACTTCTTCAATGCGCCTGAAATCCACCGAAGGGGTGATGATTATGCTGCCTATGTTATCCTGAGTCTGCCTGGATATTTCGCTTACGGTACCTATAACAAGTCCCTTGGGATATATTCCCTCAAGACCACTGGTCAATATAACATCGCCTATAGCAAGGGAGGTATCATCCACAAGATATGTCATATCCATAAGGTTATTATTGTCCCTGACATAGAGCGTACCGTTTACAACCCCGTGGGCTCTGGTCCTTGATACCATGCCCGCAAGGCTTGAACGGCTGTCAACAATTGATTGGACAATACTGGTGTTGGGCGAAACTTCGCTTAAAAAGCCTACAAGACCGTCGGAGGTCACAACCGGCATGTTTTCTTTAAGGCCGTCGTTTGCACCCGCATCGATGGTAAACGAAGAAAACCAGTTGCCCGGAGTCATTGCGACAACCGATGCTCCCACATAGTTAAGCTTGTCCTTTGCGGAAAAATCGAGCAGCTGCCTTAGCCTTTCGTTCTCTTTTCTCAGTTCCTCCATCTCGTTGGTATCGAGATCTTTTAATTCGAGCTCCCTTTGAAGCGAGATTATATCCGCCTCAAGATCAGTGGTATCAACAAACATGTCGGAGAAAAACTCGCCCACAGCATCGATCGCCTTTTTGGCTGGAACGATCGTATATCTGGGTATAAAGTCCAAAAAAGACAGATCAAGAAAGCCCATATACGAGCCGAAGAGAAGGAAAGCGCTTATCAGCACAAGGCTTCCGCTTATTATTGCAATGCGTATATTACGCCTTTTTACTCTTGATGAAAGCTTCATTTTACTCCTCACCTGCAAGGCTTACGAGATGATCAAGAAGCTCACGGTTCTCAAGAACCTTTGCCGCGCCCTGAGATACGCATTCGTAAGTCTTTTCCGCAAGATAAACGGGAACGCCCGTTTCGATGGATACAAGGGTATCGAGTCCGCTCAAGAGGCTGCCGCCGCCGCACATCACGATACCGCGCTGGATGATATCCGCGGCAAGCTCGGGCGGAGTGTTTTCAAGCGTGCTTTTTATTGTGCCTATTATGTCGAGCAGCGGCTCTTTCATGGCTTCAAGGACTTCATCGGAGTTGATCTCGATAAGCCTTGGATAGCCGGTCACAAGATCCCTGCCGCGAACGGTCATTGTCTGCACAGGGCTCAGCTGCATGGCAGAACCGATGTTTATCTTAACGTCCTCTGCAGTCCTTTCTCCAATCAAAAGGTTATGCTCTTTTTTAAGATACTCTATAATAGCTTCGTCGAATCTGTTGCCGCCCATCCTCAGGCAGTTTGCGGTCACGATGCCGCCAAGCGAGATCACGGCAGACTGGAGCGTGCCTCCGCCGATATCGACTATCATAGAGCCGGAAGGATCGTTTATGGGAAGCCCTGCGCCTATTGCTGCCGCCATGGGCTCTTCGATTATAAATACCTCTCTGCCGCCCGCGCCCTTGACCGCCTCGTTTACGGCTCTTCTTTCAACATGGGTCACTCCGTATGGAACCGCAACGCATATCCTCGGAGGGACGAGCGAAAAGAAGCTCCTGCAGGCTTTTTTTATAAAATGCTTCAGCATTATTTCAGCTATATCATAATCGGCGATAACGCCTTCGTGCATCGGTCTTACCGCAATGATGCCCTCGGGAGTGCGTCCGCGCATGCGCTTTGCTTCCTCGCCAACTGCAAGCACCTGACGGCGGGACTGAGCGTTCACGGCAACTACGCAGGGTTCGTTTATAATCACGCCCCTGCCCGTAGCCGAGATCAGCACGTTTGCAGTACCAAGGTCGATCGCAAGATCATTGCCCAACATTCCAAAAAAACTCATATAAAAAATCCTTTCAAAAAGCAAAGGAGAAAACAGTTAAAACCCTTTATACAATTCCTTTATCATCATAAGCGTTTTCGCCGCGGGCAGCCCGACGACGTTGTAATAACACCCTTCTATCCTCGATACCAGCCTTGCGCCCTTCTCCTGATAACCGTATGCGCCTGCTTTGTCGTTTGGCTCATCGGTATTGACGTATTCCCATATAGTGTTTTCGTCAAGGGGCAAAAAATGCACATCGGTGCTTTCGCACTCAAGCAAATACCGACCGCTCTTTTTGTCCAGCACACACACGCCCGTCTTTACCTGATGCACTTTGCCGCTGAGCGTAGATAGCATTTCAAACGCTTTTTCTCTGGTATGCGGCTTGCCGAAAATGCGGTCAGACAATACAACGACGGTATCCGCCGCTATGATGCAGCCATCTGTTACCTTATCCATAACTGCCCGGGCTTTTCTGAGCGCGAGCTCCTTTAAGGCTTCGTCGATCCCGATATCGGAAAGCTTTTCATCAACATCCTTATCGGGCAGAACGATATCAAAATCAAGCCCAAGCTGAGTTAAAATTTGCCTGCGCCTTGGAGACTGAGAAGCGAGGTATATTTTCTTTGTAATCATATATTATAAAACACCACTATTGCAATTATCATGCCGATAAGGCTGCCGATATTTACGCTGAGCACGATTCCCAGCGTAAGGGTTATGAAAAGGAGGTCTACCGTCCACGGTGCTGCGGTTGAGCCTATCGAAAAGGATCTGGTCAGAGCCGAAGGAAGGATGGGGCTCAAAAACGACCAGAGCGCGCTGCCAAGCAGAGCACCGACAAGCACCAGAAGGAGCAATATGAGCGGAGAACGCTTCATTTTCATACACTGACACCTCGCGACAAATATTCTATTTTATTATAACATAAAACTGCCTGTATGGAACAGCTATTTTCAAATTGTTCGTATTGCAATATACATAAGCCATGAGCTATAATTGTGTGGGTGATTGTTTTGAAAAAACTGGCTATAATCGGCGCGGGCGCATCGGGACTTTCCTGTGCGATAGAAGCCCGGCGCGGTTTTGATATTGATGTTACTGTATTTGAGCGCGCACAGCGTGCAGGCAGGAAGATCATGGCGTCGGGCAACGGCAGATGCAACCTTACCAACGACGATCTTGATATAAGATATTATCACGGAGCGCAAAGGGAATTCATGCTGCCTGCTTTTGAAAAATACGGTCTTGATTCCACCTTGGATTTCTTTTTAACTCTGGGCGTTCCCGTGCGCAGGGAAGGCACAAGGATATACCCCTACTCTTTGCAGTCAGGCGCTGTTCTGGATGCGCTCAGATACGAATGCGCACATCTGGGTGTGAACATTATCTGCGAAAAGGAGATCAAGAGCATAGAGAAAAACGGTTCCGGCTGGCTTTTGGACGGAGCATATTTTGACGCTGTCGTTATCGCCTGCGGCGGCATTGCCTCTCAGGATCTTGGCGGCACGGAGAGCGGATATACCCTGCTTGAAAAGCTCGGTCATAAAAGAAGCGAGCTTCTGCCCTCCATAGTGCAGCTGCGCACCGATTCGGCTCAGGTAAAGGGGCTCAGCGGTATAAAGCAGCAGGCTGTTGCCTCACTTTTTATAAGCGGAAGATTTATCGATAACTCAGAAGACGAAGTGCTTTTTGTGGATTACGGTCTTTCGGGTCCCGCCATATTCCAGCTTTCCAGCAGAGCCACAAGGGCTCTTGCAAAAAAAGAAGAAGTTTTTATCACCCTTGATATCGTTCCCGAGTATACCTTCAGCGATATCCTGTCCATGCTTGAAAAGCGAATTATCGATAGACCTTATATCTCCCTTGAGGATTTTCTCACCGGTCTTCTTCACAAGCGCGTAGGGCAGATGGCACTGAAATCCGCCGGTATAGCTCCCCTTTCAAGGCAGGCCGATACCTTGAACGCCAAAGAGCTGCGCACAATCGCTTCACTGCTCAAAAAATGGCGTTTTGATATCGTTTCCGTAAATTCCATGAAAAACGCTCAGGTCACAGCCGGCGGCATATTTACCCGCGATTTTGATCCCAATACCATGATGTCAAAAAAAGCCGCAGGCGTTTTTGCCTGCGGCGAGGTGCTTGATATTGACGGAGACTGCGGCGGATATAACCTGCAGTGGGCTTGGTCAAGCGGAAGGCTGGCGGGTCACAGCGCCGCCGAGTTTATCAGTCGATGATCCTGATCGCCCAACGGAATGCATCTTCATAGAATCCGCTGGAAATATTGCTGATGATGACCGCTTTCGCGCTGGAGCTTGAGTGGATGAACTGACCGTTGCCGATATAAAGACCGGTGTGATTTATGGCAACATGGCTGTTGCCGGTGTTGAAGCAGATAATATCGCCCAGCCTCAGATCGCTGATCGACTTGATCTTGGTGCCGTCTTCATACTGAGACTGCGCTGCGGAAGAAGACGGGATTGAATACCCGTAATTCTTGTAACAATAGTACACAAGGCCGGAGCAGTCAAAGGTTTCTGTACCGCGGGTATTATACTTATAGGGCTTGCCCAGCTGTGCCTTTGCAAGATCAATAATACCGTTAATAGTGGCGTTCGAAGATGTGCCGGATACCATGTTTATATAGCCGCCCGCAGATGATGACGAAGAGGAAGAATTGCTCACAGATGAGCTTGTCCCCGCCTGAGACTTGGATACCGCATCAGAAGATAAAAGCATCTGGAAGGTCTTATTTCCAACTATACCGTCGGAAGTAAGACCGTTTGCTTTCTGGAAAGCAATAACCGCATCCTCGGTCATCTCACCGAAATAATTGGTGGTGGCGTCTATGCTCAAAAAGCCGTAAGTCTTCAGCCTTTCCTGAATGAGGTTTACGAGGTCATCGGTCACGCCCATGACCAGAGCGCCCGAAAGCTCACCGTTTGAAGATACCTTGACCTCTGCCTGCACTATCTCTTCTTCATTGGAAGATGAAGAGGAAGAAGAAGAACTGCTCCTTGAAGCAGCAAGGTCGAAAAACTCTTTGTAATCGTTGCCCAAGAGGGATTTCAGAGTTGAAGGACCCGCAACGCCGTCAACGGAAAAATCGCGGTCTTCCTGGAAATCCTTTACGGCATCCTCGGTAAGCTCTCCATAGTAACCTGTAATGTATTTGGGTTTTAAGTATCCGAGCTGGCTGAGCGCAAGCTGCAAAGCGATGACGGGCTCGCCTTCGCTTTCAAGCCTGAGCACATATGAAGCTGCAAAAGAGGAAACAGGCAATGTACAAATTATCAATATCGCAAGAAAAAGCGCCATTGCTTTTTTCATAAAAATCACTCCCGATCTGTAGCTTAAATTTTACCAAATAACATAAAAAATGTCAATATTTTACACAATAAACGAAAAAACAAGCAAATTTGTTGCAAATACATTTACAAAAATACAAAAAAACGCAGGAGCTTTTTCTCCTGCGTTTTCATCATTTTTGTGAAAATACATTATATAGTATTACTCAATATCCTCGACCACAGTTTCTGGTGGTTTATCAAGGACCTGCGGGCGCTTCATATAAACCTTCATAAGCTTTAGCGCAGAGGCATAATAGAAGCCGTCGCATATTCTTTCGTCGCTGACCACGGTATAATCGATATATTTTGTTTCCTTTATGCTTCCGTCTTTTTGAATTTCGCGCTTGGTATTCTTGGCGCCGAAAGCGCAGAACACCGGCAAAGTACCGAAATCATAAAGATGATGATATATCGGAGGTATACCAAGGGACGCCATGCTGGTGATAAACAGTGAACCGTGGAAGGGGCTCAGATCGATCAGGAACTTGGGAAGAAGACCGAAGTAATCCATAAGCTTGAGCAGCCATACCGCAAATTTCAGCAGTATGCCCGGGATGTAGTTGAGGATCTTTGCAAGACCGTCAAAGCTGCTTTCCCCTTCGGATTTCTTGATCTCGTTTATTTTCTGAGTCATTTGCTCATATACATCATAAGCGGTAGCATCGGGCTTGAAGGTGAGCTTGAGCGCGGTTTCGGGAGCATCAAGAGCCATATCCTTTTTGACGATCATATTCACTATGACCTCATCCCTTGTATAGGTGCGCTGACCTGCAATGAAGCGGTTTATGCCCGGTCGCTGGGAGATGACCCTTATATAGCTTGCAACAAAGACATGCATGAAGCCGAAGCCTTTGAGCCCTTCCCTTCTCTTCTGCTGGATATACTTGTCGATATTCTCAACATCGATACTGTCTCTGATATAGTTGGATGCGCCGATCCTGTCGGGCATTATATAGGACTGAACATATTCTATCGGGGTCTTTGTACGAATACGTCTTCCGTCATTTCTGTCACCGAAACGGCGTTTTCTTTTTTTGCTGGCATCCATACGGACAGCTCCTTTATCTTTTTATATATGTTCTATCATGTTGAGCCTGAGCGAAGGCTCAGCGTTTAGCGAAAGATCGGCGGGCAGCTGGTTTTGAAGAGCTATATTTGCAGCTGCGCCTATCATTACAGCGTTATCGGTGCAGTATTTGAGCGACGGGGCACAGAATTTGATACCGTGCTTTTCGCATTCCTTTTCAAGGCTGTTCCTTAAAGCGCTGTTTGCGGCAACACCGCCTGCTACCGCAAGGGTGGAAGCGCCAAAATCCAACGCAGCCTGTATAGCCTTTCCCGTAAGCTGCTTGGTCACGCAGTTCTGGAAGGATGCGGCAGCGTCTTTTTTTTCATAGCCGCCCGTCTTTTCAAGGCGCTGCGCGGTCTGCAGCATTGCTGTTTTAAGCCCGGAGAAGCTGTAGCCATAGCCTTCTACCCTTGGCATGGGGAGCGGGAATTTCTCGGGATCGCCGCCTTTTGAAAGCTTATCGACCTCGGGACCGCCGGGATAAGGAAGCCCCAGCACCCTTGCTGCTTTATCAAAGGCTTCGCCTGCGGCGTCATCCCTTGTTTTTCCGATCAGGCGATAAACGCCGTGCTCGGAAATATTCACTATATGACTGTGACCGCCCGATACCACAAGGCACATGAACGGAGGTTTTAGCCACTCATGCTCAACATAGTTTGCACAGATATGCCCTTCGATGTGGTTTATAGCAAAAAGCGGGATATCCAGCGCATAAGCAAGCGCCTTAGCATAGCTCACTCCGCAAAGCAGCGCTCCCACCAGCCCGGGACCGTATGTGACCGCGATGGCTTCGATGTCGTTTAAGGTTACGTTTGCTTTATCAAGCGCGTCCTTTACCACTATATCGATCATCTGCACATGGTTCCTTGAAGCGATCTCCGGCACCACTCCGCCGTACTTTTTGTGGATATCGATCTGGGTGTGTACAGCGCTTGAAAGAGGCTTAAACCCGCGCATTACCGCAGCCGCGGTCTCGTCGCAGGAGGTTTCTATTGCAAGGAAAAGAGCCTCGCCGCGCTCTTTGAGTATCTTCGCCTTTTTTTGTGCATTAGCATAGTACGAGCTCATTTGAACCGCCTCAGCCTTTCTCTAAGCTTGTTTTCTTCCGATTCAGAATAGTCTGTCTCCTCTTCTTTTTCTTTGGCTTCCTCCAGAATAACGGTTTGATCGTCCCTAAGAAGAACCGTATTTTCTCCGCTTTCGGATACATCCGTTTTTGTCAAACCGTGCTCAGGCTCGGATACATTTTCAGGAATCTGTACGGTTTCCTCCTCCATATCCTGTTCATTTAACCTTATGGAAATATCCTCTTCGGGAGGCTGGATGGACTTTGGTTCCATCTCGTCAAAATCCTGAGTGCTGGGCTCGTTTATCTGAGCATCGATCTGCTTTTGTTCCTCAATAGCCATCTGAAGCACTCTGGTATCTGTATAAAGCTCTCTGACATTTTCCGGCACCATGCTTTCGTCATGGATGCCCATGTTGTCAAATATCTCTTCAGCGGTCGTTCTGTGCTTAGATTTGTTCAAATACCGCTTAGTCCTGTTCATCACAACAAGGCAAATAACAATACATAAACCAAGCGCGCCCGCAAAGGTCAAAGCGATTGCAAGGCAAATATCCATAAAGAAGCCTGTTGGCACCATGTTTACCAGCACGTCGTCGCCCGGCAAAAGCCAGAGATCGTTGGTAAAGAAAATATGGTGGAATTTGATAAATGCCGCATTGAAGTTGGAAGCTACAACAAGCGCAAGCGCCAGAAACAGCACTACCAGACCTATCAAAGAGAGCATAAGCATTTTTGCCGATGCATATGTATGGCTCTTATTTGCACAGAGCACTATCACACCCGCCAGCAAAAGCAGAAACACTATCACGCATGCTTTAAGCGCTATCCGCAAAAGATCAAACAGGAAAAGCACGTCGACCATATGATCCTTTGCCCTCTGGCTGTAGATCTCCTGATATTCGCCGTTTCGCTCGGCTTTTATGTCCATATTATCTCTTGTGCCTTTGATATAATCTATCAGAACATCCGTTATCTCATCCAGGGTTTCGTCGGATACTCCGATAACGCTTGCGTTATCGTATTTTTCGTATTCGTACAGATAAAAAGGCTTATTTACGGTATAGAAATATACGCTGCCCAAAAGAAGCCCAAGGAACAGCGGGAAAGCCGCTATAACGGATAATATAAGCGCACCGACAGCTCTTGCCTGCGGCTTTCTGCTCATATCAGACATAGTTTTCTCCTCAGCTCTTCTGCAGGAAGGCGGTTATAAAGCCGTCAATGCTGCCGTCCATAACATTGGTGATATTACCGGTCTCATACCCGGTGCGGTGATCCTTGACCATTGAATAGGGATGGAAAACATAGCTCCTGATCTGGCTGCCCCATTCGATCTTTTTGATCTCGCCCTTGATCTCGCTCATCTTCTGCTGCTTTTCGCGCTCTGCAAGCTCTATGAGCCTTGCTCTGAGCATCATCATGCACTTTTCTCTGTTCTGAACCTGACTGCGCTGGTTCTGGCAGGAAACAACGATACCGGTCGGGATATGAGTCATACGAACTGCTGAGTCGGTACGGTTGATGTGCTGACCGCCTGCGCCGCTTGCACGGTAAGTGTCAACGCGGACTTCTTCCATGTTGATCTCGACCGCACCGTCGTCTTCGATAACGGGAGCTACTTCAAGGGATGCAAATGAAGTATGCCTTCTTGCAGCAGAATCAAAGGGAGATATACGAACAAGGCGATGCACGCCGCGCTCTGCTTTAAGATAGCCGTAAGCATTATCGCCCGTAACTTCAAAAGTAACGGATTTAATGCCCGCTTCGTCGCCGTCTATCATATCGAGCACATTGCAGGTATAGCCCTGACGCTCGCAGTACCTTGTGTACATCCTAAAGAGCATGGAAGTCCAGTCCTGCGCTTCCGTTCCGCCCGCGCCCGCATGGAGAGAAAGAACGGTGTTGCAGGAATCGTATTCGCCGTTCAAAAGGGTCTCTATCTGAAGCTTTTCCGCTTTTTCCGAAAGGGAATTAAGCTCCAACTGGATCTCGGGTACGAGGGATTCATCATCTTCCTCGTCGGCCATTTCTATAAGGGTCTCTATATCGGATAAAGCATCCTCCATAGCTGCGTAGCCGTCAAGCTTTTTGTTTATCGCGGTAAGCTTTGCATTCAGCTTATTCGCCTTATCAACATCGCTCCAGGCATCGGGTGCATTTAAGGCTGCATCCAATTCCTCTTTTTCGTTGTTAAGCCTGGCGATGTCAAAGAGATTCACCTGCACTTTTGATAAGCTGGCTGAGCGTTACCAGCGCTTCTTTGCATTTTTCAAGCTCTATTATCAAAATTCTCACTTCGCTTTCACATATTAAGTCAATAGTATATTATATACGAAAACTTCCCCTTTTTCAACCCAATAAAAAGAGCACAGTCTTTGCCGTGCTCAATAGTTTGCATTTACTGTTTTTCGATCCTTATCTGTAAGACGCTGTAAGCTTTGACCTTAAATGTGACCTCTTTACCTGCCGCTAAAGCTTCTTCGATCTTATTTCCGTCAAGATCTACAAGCGCTGCTGTTTTTACATCAAAAGGTGCGGTGATGGTTACATTATCATCTTTGCCTTCTGCTTCGTACAAGCGGACATTCAAGGCTCCGTCATTTTCAAATACCGCAGTTACGATACTGCTTTCGCACTTTACATCCATAAGCGATGCTTTGGGCAAGAGCCTGCCCTCGTGCCTTGCGGTGGGAACGGCGCTCATGGGAGTTATGAGTGCATTGGCTTTTGTCTTGTATGCGGAAGGCTTGCCGCATGTCAGCGCCACGAACAGCTTGATCGCATGTATTCCGCGCTCCGGATAGAGATCGGGATTACCGGCGGTGTTTATAAGGGTGGCGGTAAGCACGTTATCCGCGAGCCTGAAGCCGTATTTGCAGTCGCTTATAAGCGCTGCGGTAACAGAATCAGACTTTGCATATGCACCTGTGAGCGCGGGAACATCTATCTGACGCGCGGGGCGCACGGCGACGCCTGCGGGAACATCGCAGATGATCTCCTTTGCTTCTTCCTTCAGCGGCAGACGGTATGTCAGCACGGGAATAAACTCCTGGCCGCCGTAAGTCTCATGCCAATCGACCGTGATATCGTATTTGAGCGCGGTCGCACCCTTATCAAGGGACACGGTAAGCTTGACCGAAGAGTGCATGACCTTCTGCTCAAAGGTAACGCTCTGCCTTACGGGACCTTCATCATATGAGGTTCTGACCGTATCGACAATAGGACAAACCTTAAGATATCTGCCGATGCGCCATGCGCTCATGCCGCCGTCTTCGGTATGGATGAGGTTGAGCCCTGCGGGTGCCGAAAGTAATTCATTGCCGTTCTTTTTATCCACAAGGGAATAGAGCTGACCGCTGCCTGTATCGAACCTTGCGTAAATGTACTCGTTTTCAAGCACGAAATTTTCCTTGGGAAGCTCTTCGCGCTCTGCATGCAGAAGATGAGTTGTATATTCCTCAAGTGGCTTTTCGTATACGCTGTACACTGCATGACCGAGCTTTGGAACATCGGCAAGCACAGCCATTCTGAAATACAGATGATCCCAATAGCCCTGCTTTTCCTTGTCTATGAGCTGGAATTCGACATCATTGCCATCATGATCCTTCACGGCAAGCCTGTTTATATCGCCGTTGTAATCCCAAACGGTGAACTCAACGAGCTCTTTTCTGTCGATCTGAGAAGGATTGAACACGGTATAAAGCCTGATTTTGCCCGCGCCTCTGTCGGGATTGGGAACGCCGGCATAGTTTGCAATACCGAAACCGACGCCTGCGCCTTCGGAAACAGTCTTTCCTATATCGCAGTCGGATTCAAACATGGAGGTATCGATATTCCTTGAAATAGTTTCAAAGGCCTTTGCTTCTTCGGTCTGAGCATGCGCGATGGCTTTGGCAAGGCTGCCCATTGCATACTCGCGGCTTTCCTGCACGCAGGAACCTGTGAGTATATCATGGAAATGGGTAAACAGAGTGTTCTGCCAGGCAGTTGTATACTTATCAGCATTAAACTTGCTGCCGAGAGTAAAATGTGCAAGCGCGGAAAGCTTTTCGGATTCCAGAAGACCCGCTTCTGCTCTTCTGTTTGCAAGCTTGATCCTGCTCTGGGTGGTATAGCAGCCTGTAAATATCGCGTTCATCTCATGATCGATCACGGGCAGATCACATCTTACAGATTCCGCTTCAAGGAAGAATTCCTCTATGGTGCCGAATTTAAGTGTTGGGAATATGGGCCACGTTTTCATTTCAAGCATCGATTCGATATCGCGCCTGGTGGGTCCGCCGCCGTGATTGCCTACGCCGTATACGATGAGCGCAGTTTTGAGCCCTGCGCACCTTTTTTCCATTTCAAAAACGCCGGTACCGTTATCGGGATTTACGCCGCTGTTATACCAGTAGGGCTCCTTATACGAAAGTACTTCCCTGCCCGAGGGAGCCTTGAACCTGTATAAGGTAAGCTCATCCTGCAGACCTCTGCAGTGATAATAATAGGGCACGTTGCCGAAATTGTTTATCTCGGGCACAAACCTTGAATGGCCGAAGGTATCGGGAGAAAAATCGACCTTTATTGCTTTCTTTATTCCCCAGACATTCCTTAAATACTCTCTGGTTTTTGCTATATGCCTGATAAGAGACTCGGTATCGGGCATGTTCTTGTCGGTCTCGACCCAAGCGTTTGCGGTAACCTCCCAAACGCCTTCCTCTATCCTTGCTTTTATCTCTTCCATCATATCGGGATCGTATTCTTCCACGATCTTATAAACGGAAGCCTGAGACTGAGAGAAGGTAAAGCCCGGGTATTCTTTCATAAGGTTCAATATTGTACGGAAGGTTGAAAGAGTGACCGCAACAGTTTCCTGCCAGCCCCACATCCAGTTCATATCGATATGGGCATGGGACGCATATATAACCTTATATGCTTTTGCGTCATCATACATGGGCAAAAGGATGTTTTCAGCTTCCATGCAAACGCTTTTGGTCAGCACTCCATCGGTCTTGATCGCATTTTCAAGCAGTATCAGCGCTTTTTCGACCTGCTCGTCGTATTTTCCCCCAAGGCGGTCGGTGAGCGAGATCGCAAACAGAAGCTCGGATATTATCCTTTTGTTCCAATCGTTCATGGGCGTCACAGCGTTTTTTTCAAATGCAGTCGGGCCCATGGTGAACTCAAACTGCGCTTTTTCTCTGTTTCCGCCGATCTTAGTTTTAAGTGCTGCATATCTTGAAGCAAAATCCTTGTTCATAAGAATTCCTCCTAATCTTCTTCAATCACGGGAATACGAACAATTTCTTTATCGGTAAATACATCGGTCTCATCGGTGCTGCGGGTGGAGAATTCCGATACAACAGCGCCACCTGGGCCGCCCTGGAACCAATGCTTTGTCCCCGGCATCAATGTATACTGCTGACCGGGAAGCAGATGGATCTCCTTAAATACAGTCACATCGGTTTGAGGAAGCCTGCCCTTTATATTCTCCTTGCTGCCCTCGCCGTCCACATAGAGAAAAACCTCACCGAACCTGCATCTGAATGTCTCCTCCTTGCCGGGAGTGTTTTCATCCCCTACATGCCAATGCTCCGGGCAGGTCTGATAAGGGAAAAGCACCATTTCCTTTGCACAGACCCTCATGGTGTTTACATATGTAATGAGCTCAAGACCCACGTTTTCGACCCTACCCAGACCGAAATCGGCGACCTCGATGTTTGCCTTTTCTTCATCGGTCAAAAAAATATGGGCTTTTTCAAACATTTCAACGGCTCTTTGAGCGCATTTTTTCATTTCCGATCTTTTCAAAGCTCGTTTACCTCCCAATTCCTTATCATATCTTCAAGGACTTCTTTTTTTACCATTCCGCTCACCGAATCGGGTCTGGATAGATTCGCTGCCGCCGCTGCCGCTGCAAGTTTTAGCATCCTCTCGGGTTCATATTCGTTATATAACCCATACAGGCAGCCTGCACAGAATGCATCGCCTGCGCCTACGCTGCCCTTGATATAATCCTTTGAAAGCTTGAACGAGGGAGCCATATAAAACTCCATCCTATCGTTCATACAAAAGCCTGCCTCCGGGCTGTGGAGCACCGCCATGCGCTTTACTCCCGTTTTTACAAACAGCTCAAGCGTTGTCCTGATATTCTCAATTATCAGCTTTCCATCCTTATCCCTTGCGTCAAGGCCCGATACCGCACATCCTTCGATCTCGTTCATTATCGCATAATCGCAGTATTTGAGCGCGGGCAGCACCTTCTGCCTGAAAAGCCCGCCTTCGCCGCTTACAACATCGATCGATGTCCTTATGCCCTTTTCCTGCACATTTTTGAGGAACCTCGCCATAACCGTGCCGTACTCTTCATCGTCTTTATCAAACGAATCCAATAAAAGGATATAACCGATATGCATGATATCGCAGGAAAGGCTATCGATTTCAATATCATCAGGTGAAAACACGGCGTTTGCGCCTCTGTGATGAAAGAAGGTCCGCTCGCCGGTATCAAGAGCGCACATCGCATCGGAAAAGCTTGTGGAATATTCATCCGTTATCCTTACTTTGGATATGTCTATTCCATTTTCAACAAGCTTATCCAGAACCAATCTTCCGGCATCGTCGTTTCCGACCTTCCCTATGGCGCAAAGGGGCAAACTACCGTCGATCTTGGCAAGATCGATTATCGTGTTTGGCGCGCACCCGCCCACGGCGCTTTGAACGTCAACAATATTGACCAGCATTCCGGGTTTTGGGTAAGTATCAATGGTCTTTACATGATCTACGATCATATTTCCCGCAATGGTGATACCTTTTTTCATATTTCACCCCGCAAAAGAACATATTCAGGTTTATTCTATGAGATAAAGATAACACGATGATGTACTTTAGTCAACAAAGTTTATAAATAAAAGCTCTCCGATAAACGGAGAGCCAAGCATTATGTTCCCGAGATAAAATGGATGGGGATATATATCCTTCCGGGTCTGTCGTGCGCGACCACTTCAAGCACTACATCGTTTACAGCCTGAAGCGCGGGTCCCGCGGTTATCATGACATTTGCAAAGGCATGACCCATGCCGCAATGGTACTGATTTAAGAAGAACGCGCTTCTTACGCCGCTGCTCACGCTCCAGCCTTCGGGGAGTATCCATCTGAGATTCAGCCAAAGCTGATTTCCTACGAATGCGGATACGTTTTCAGCGTGCAGCAAAAGCTCTCTTGTTTCCCCTTCGTGAATATTGATGCCGTCCTTTGCGGTAACAGATATCTTCATCATGGTGTTTTCGCCCGTAAAGGTCATGAAGCTTTCGGGATATTCGTCCTTGAAATAATACGGCTTTATGGTCCATTTTCTTACGGGACTGTCAAGGAGATTTTCGCCCTCGCTCATCTCGATTTCGCCGCCCTGTTTGAACATATCAAACTTGCCGCGCATGAATGTGGGCATAAGCTTGATCGTTCTGTCGGTAAGTTCGGTGATGTCCTGCGGTATCTTTACCATATCCGTTCTGATATTGAGCGAGCAGGTCTTTATCTCGTCACCAATGGGCTCCAGCCATTTTTCGGGAAGACCTGATGCGCCCAGCATTATGCCCATGATGGAGCCGATGGTCGCGGTCGTGCAGTCTCCGTCCTCGCCGCAGCCGGCAGCAATACAGATGCTTCTTTCAAAATCGCCCTCACCGTAGAGCCACGCGAGCACCACGATGCCGATATTTGCGGGCGCGTCATATCCCCAGGGTGCTGTGGGAAGATTATCGGGATTGGGTTTTCTTAGCTGACTTCCGAAGGAATCCGGGATCCTTGTAAGCAGTTCTATCCTCGCTTCCTTCCATGTCATACCCTTGCTATAGCAATCCTTGACTATCCCGATCGCTTTTGCGATATCGCAGTTTTGGGGGATATAGGACAGGGCGATCTTCAGAAGCTCGTCCTTGTCGTTTGTGGAAAACGCGGCGCTTTCAAGGGCTGCGGTAAACACCTCCGCATATACACCCTCGTCCGCATGGTCCACTATCGCGTCCTGATAAGCATATCTTACCGCAAGTTCTGGATGACCGGGCATAAGGCACGCCCATATCTCGCTTCTTATCCAAGCGCCGTTGGAATCCTTGAACGCATTTTCAAAACCGCCTGAGAGCGGAGCTTCAAGCCCAAGCCTGAGATTTGTCTTTGCAACACCGTATTCAGCCCAGTTCGGAGTAACGGCGCTTATCCAATATTCGGAAAGTATTTTCGCATCGACCGCAGTACCGAAGCGCTCGCAAGCGTTGAGCCAGGCGAGCTGCAGGTCAAGGTCGTCGTTGGGCAGCGCACCGACGGTCAGATCATGTGTATAAAACTCGATATCGGCTGCGGAGCGCACCGCCTCAAATGGAGCACCCAGAGTCCCGCCTATATTTTTACCCAGCCAGCAGCCGCGCACCTTATCGCGGTAAGCTTCTTTTGACAGATATTTCATAATTGTCCTCCCAGAATCATATTGTGTCCAAAATATATCTTGCCCTTTTTATTTCTTCGCCGTCGCACATCCAAAGTGTAAACTCATCAAACCCGGGGATTCCCATGGGCACATCGGCTTTTCTGTACCGCATCCTGCTTTGCTCTATCTTTTTTCCCGACATATGATAGGCTGAAGCTCCGCATTGAGCAAGCCTTTTCAGATTGGAGGAATTCACTCCACCGCCCGGCATGATCACTATGTCGCCTGATATCCTCACCAACTCTTTTATAAGCTCAAAGCCTTCCAAGGCGCTGCTTTTCTGACCGGAAGTAAGCAGGGTTGATACTCCGACTCTTTTTAAGGCATCCAAAGCTTCAAACGCGTCATTTGAAACATCAAACGCTCTGTGGAAGGTTATGGGAAGTCCATTTGCAGCACAGGTAAAAGCGCGCATTTTTTCTTCGTCCACGCTGCCGTCGGCATTTAGCGCGCCGAAAACCAGCCCGTCCGCGCCGGCCTTATAAAACATTTCTGCATCCTTCAAAATGATCTCAAACTCATCGTCGGAATAACAAAAATCGCCGAATCTCGGTCGAATGAGCACATTTATTTTTGTTCCAAGCTCCTTCGTCTTTTCTTTCACCGCATAAAACAGGTTGATATCGGGCGTTGTGCCGCCTATTATGAGATTTGCGCACAACTCAAGCCTGTCAGCGCCGGATACAGACGCAGTCAAAGCAGAACCTACATTATCCACGCAGCATTCAAGAAGCATATTCTATCATACCTTTTTTGAAATATATTCATAGTATAACAAATAACATACGTTTGAGCAACCAGAATGATATTGACATTTCTGTTTAAGGCTGATATAAATTATTTACACAAAAAACTGGAGAAAAGAATATGAACAGCACCGAAAGAGTAAGAAACGCTATTTACGGAAATAAAGTCGACCGTACACCCATTTACGGCTGGGTTTCCAGTAATCTCAGCAATGAAATAAGTCAGGCCTACGGCTCTGTCGCCGCTTTTGAAGACAAATATGAATTTGACGCAGCACATATATTCGGAGGTCCGAATACTTTCAACCAGGAACTCATAAAAGAAATTGAAAAGATCGATCCCGAGCTTTCGCCCGAGCTTTTGCTCAAGTACGATATATTCACAGACCCCGACGATATGAGCAAATACGAGAGCGCAAAAGCCGCTCTTTGCCATCACAAGCAAAGAGACCGTTTCTGCTATATGCAGACTCCCGGCTTTTTTGAATCGTTTAACTCCGTTTTCGGGATAGAAAACCAGCTTCTTTATCTTGCTATGTATCCCGATGAGCTCAAGGAGCTTTACAAAAGGCAGGCCGATTGGACAATTCGCTTTGCAGATCACTGTATCGACCTTGGAATGGACATGATACATATTTCCGACGATTGGGGCGCACAGAACGATCTCTTGTTCAGCCCCGCGCTTTGGAGGGAGCTCATTTACCCGCAGATGAAGCGCGTCGTCAATCACATCCACTCAAGAGGCTGCCTTGCAAGCCTGCATTCCGATGGATGCGTAAAAAAGGTCACCGACGGCATAGTCGATATCGGACTTGATCTTGTGCACCCATGGCAGGAGAGCGCCGGCATGGATTATGAGCTTTACCTAAACAAATATTCCGATAAATTCGCCATCCTCGGCGGCGTCTGCATTCAGACAGCACTGGGCCTTTTGCCCAAAGATAAGCTCGAAAGCGAGATCAGGCGCGTATTCAAGCTGCTCAAGGGAAAGCGCTGGATCTGCTGCACCACCCATTTTGTTCAGGCCCACTGCACGATCGAGGACCTTGCCTTTGCCTATGATCTCATCTATGAGCTTGCACGCCTTTGACCTGCGCTGAACGGTCGAATTATGGCATCTATATTACAAATATCAAACGAATTTTGTAGGACGTGACAAAAATGGATATCATCAGAGGAAAATGCGGAACCGACTGCAGTGCCTGCACATTTAAGGATAAGTTCGGCTGCCGCGGCTGCAAAGCACAAAACGGAAAATTGTTCTGGGGAGAATGTGATATTTATAAATGCGCAGCATCAAAAGACCTTGAGCATTGCGGTCAATGCGAAAAAATGCCCTGCCCTGAATTGACCGAGTTTATTCAAAACGGTCATAACCCCGACAGGCTTACCAATCTGGAAAAATGGAGAAGCGAGATAATTGATACGCGCTGCGGGCTTCATTGCATCGGATGCAGTTACAAAGACCCCTGCAGCTGCGGCGGTTGCATAGCAACGAACGGTCATCCGTTTCACGGCGAATGCCCGGTAGCAATTTGCTGTCAAAGCAAAGGCTTCCTTCACTGCGGTCAATGCCCTTCTCTCCCCTGCAAGCTGCTCACTGAGTATTCCTGCGATCCTGAGCACGGTGACACGCCTCAAGGCGCAAGGATAGAACAATGCAGGAAATAGAAGGAAAACAATTTATAGACGATTACAAAAAATACCCGGCAGAAGTTTTCTGCCGGGTAAATTATTTATGAATTATTCAGCCTTGGGGCCTGCAGCTACGAGAGCCTTGCCTTCGTCGTTGCCGGTGTACTTCTCGAAGTTCTTTACGAAGCGAGAAGCCAGATCCTTAGCCTTGACTTCCCATTCGGAAGCGTTGGCATAGGTGTCACGAGGATCGAGGATAGCGGGGTTGACGCCGGGCAGTTCGGTGGGAACTTCCAGATCGAACATGGGGATCTTCTTGGTGGGAGCCTTGAGGATGTCACCATTGAGGATAGCATCGATGATACCACGGGTATCCTTAATGCTGATGCGCTTGCCGGTGCCGTTCCAGCCGGTGTTTACAAGGTAAGCCTTTGCGCCGGACTTTTCCATCTTCTTAACGAGCTCTTCGCCGTACTTGGTGGGATGCAGCTCGAGGAATGCAGCGCCGAAGCAAGCGGAGAAGGTGGGAGTGGGCTCGGTGATGCCGCGCTCGGTACCTGCAAGCTTAGCGGTGAAGCCGGACAGGAAGTAGTACTTAGCCTGCTCGTCGTTCAGGATGGAAACGGGGGGCAGAACGCCGAAAGCGTCAGCAGAGAGGAAGATAACATTCTTAGCATCGGGAGCCTTGGAAACGGGGCGAACGATGTTTTCAATGTGATCGATGGGATAAGAAACGCGGGTGTTCTCGGTTACGGACTGATCAGCGAAATCGCAGACGCCGTTTTCGTCAACGGTGACGTTCTCGAGAAGAGCGTTGCGGCGGATAGCGTTGTAGATGTCGGGCTCGGATTCCTTGTCAAGGTTGATAACCTTAGCATAGCAGCCGCCTTCGAAGTTGAAAACGCCTTCGTCGTCCCAGCCGTGCTCGTCATCGCCGATGAGCAGACGCTTGGGATCGGTGGAAAGGGTGGTCTTGCCGGTGCCGGACAGACCGAAGAACAGAGCGGTGTTTTCGCCGTTCATGTCGGTGTTGGCGGAGCAGTGCATGGAAGCCATGCCATTAAGGGGCAGATAGTAGTTCATCATGGAGAACATGCCCTTCTTCATTTCGCCGCCGTACCAGGTGTTGAGGATGACCTGCTCGCGCTCGGTGAGGTTGAAGATAGCAGCGGTCTCGGAGTTGAGGCCGAGTTCCTTATAGTTTTCTACCTTAGCCTTAGCAGCATTGTAGGAAACGAAATCGGGTTCAAAGTTCTCAAGCTCTTCAGCGGTGGGAGCGATGAACATGTTCTTTACGAAATGTGCCTGCCATGCAACTTCCATGATGAAGCGGATAGCCAGACGGGATGCCTTGTTGGTGCCGCAGAAGCAGTCAACAACATACAGCTTCTTGTTGGAGAGCTGCTCGATAGCGAGGCGCTTGCACTCGTCCCAAGCTTCCTTGGAAGCGGGCTTGTTATCGTTGGCAAACTCCTTGGAGGTCCACCAAACGGTGTCCTTGGAAACATCGTCCATGACGATGAACTTATCTTTGGGGGAACGGCCGGTGTAGATACCGGTCATTACGTTAACAGCACCCAGTTCGGTGAGCTGGCCCTTTTCATAGCCTTCCAGAGCGGGGTTCATCTCTTCTTCGAACAGCTTTTCGTAAGAAGGATTGTACACGATCTCGGTAGTGCCGGTAATGCCATACTTGTTCAGATTGAGCTCTGCCATTTTGCATGCAACCTCTTTCATTAAAATTTTGGTTACCAGGTGTTCCGTGCGAAACCTTCACAAACCGAAACCCAAGGTACCCTATATTAACTTGATACCATAATACTATAAATATCCCGTAAAATCAATATCCGCAGAGAAAATTTTACAAATTTTCAATATCGTTTATTGTTATATTTACTTTATATACCATCAGCCGGGGTTTTAGTTCTTTCTTTTTGATATTTTGGTACAATATAAAAGAAAATATCCGCGCTTTTCGCGCGGATATTCAGCTTGATTCAGTTTACGATCAGAACCCATTCTTCGAGATACTCATCCCATTCATAACCGTTATGTTCCTGTCCGTCAACGGGGTTATCGGGGAAACCGTCATCCGGTTCATATCCGGGTTCGTCCTCGGGAGTATTCGGAGGATCATAATCGGGCGAATTGGGATCAAGATAATCGTTATAGGGATCATCGTCATCCAGATACCCGGGAGTGCTCGAAGGTTCATCTGCGGGTGGGCTAATGGGATCACCGGCTGGTATATTTGTAGGAGCGGCAGTTTTGGGAGGATTGGGAGGCGCAGTCTTGAACGAAGGCTGGCTGCCCACAGGGCTCATAGTGTACACAGGATCAGATACTCCTTTGTCGGTGGGCTGCGGATCCTCTGTCTCTATACCGAAGATATCATCCATCATGTCATCATAGATATCCTCTATCATATCATCGTAGATATCGCCTTCAACATCGTCCCTGATATCATCCATGGGAACGAATACATCGTCAGGCTTGGTCTCGGTCCTGCCGGGGCCTTTCATGATATCGCCCGCTTCGGTCTTCTTTTCCTTTTTGGGCTTTAATACGACCTCATAGACAGTCGTTTCGTCAAGATCGACAACGGTGAACTCGCTCACGGGATAATTGAAATGATACGGAACCTCGTTTATTTTCCAATAATCTATCTCATAATCCTTGGGAACATCTGCCTTGACCCTGACTGTTATTTTGCCGCCCGGGAAAACTTCGTCTCTTACAGGGTTCAGGTAATCCTCCTCGAACACGAACTCGGTAAAGGTCTCGCCTGCGGGTTTTCCGTTCTTGTTCAAAAACTGCATCACGGCGTTTATTGTCGTTACCTTCTTTTCAGGTCTTATCACCGCCGCAACAAAAGTAGGACCTTCTGCTTCAAATTCAAGTGAATATTTTCTGCCGTCGTTATGTGCCGGAAGACCGTTTATCTCCCAGTGATCTACAGCCATTCCTTCAGGAAGAACAGCCTGTGCAAGATAAGTACCCGCTTGGGCCGCTTCGATTTCGCTTACGCCGTCTATCAGCGCATTGATGGCAATAATGCATCCAACGGATGAATCCGAGTAACCGAATGCGTTGATGCGTCTTTTTCCGTTCTCCTTATATGCAAGAGCAGCGCTGCCCTTTTCACCGCGGTCCGCTGCTTTCGTGCTTTGGGGAGCATCTGTTGTTTCGGTCGTTGCCGGCTTATCGCCTTTAACAGAATCGACCGCCGCAGTATCTTCCGGCACCTGAGAGTTTACTGCAGTTTCACCCTGTGAAGAACAAGCCGCAAGCGACATCAAAAGCGCAAAAGATAATATAATAGTAAAAATTCGTTTTATCATGTTTGTTCCTCCAATTCTTTCTATCACCATAATAAACACATTCCATGTTTTCCGCCCCACCCGAAGATCATTTTGGGGTGGGAAAACATATTTTTTTCCGATTGATTTGATTACCCGTGAGTATTTTACAACAAAAAAACCTGCACTTGCGTGCAGGTTTCCGGCGGAGAAAGAGGGATTTGCCGAGCCTGCGGGCTCGAGCGCGGGCGGCTCTGACCGTCCACCGGACGGTCATTCACTTCCGCCCGGTTCAAATCCCTTGTTATTATCAGCATAAAAAAACCTGCACTTGCGTGCAGGTTTCTGTCTATGGGCTACGAAAAAGATATTTTCGGCTGTTTTGCGTATGAATTCGAACTCTTACATAACCGTTCGTTTTTAGTGAAATCGTTCGCTTACGCTCACGGTGAAATAATTTACTCCGCAAATTGTGAAATTTGATGCTATCGCATCAAGTGAAATTAAATCCACCCACTCGCCGTCGAGGCGAATTTCACACGCCGCAGGCGTATTTCACATTGCAAAGCAATATTTCACCCACCCGCAAGGGT
>SVHB01000021.1 GCA_015056005.1 Clostridiales bacterium | reverse complement strand
AGATCGATGCCCGGGCGGGGAACAACAACAAAATTACATAGCGCGCAGACATCGGAAAACCTGACCCACTTTTCGGCCGCAAAAAGAGTGTCGCCGCCGATTATGTAGGTGAATTCATCGTTTGGATATTGCTTTTTAAGCTCCGTTAGGGTATCGATGGTATAGGTCGTGCCGCTGCGGTCGACCTCGATATCGGAAATTTCAAAATCGGGATAAGCGGAAAGAGCCAGCTTGAGCATTTTTATGCGCTGAGCTCCGTCGGCGAAGGGACAGGGCTTATGCGGAGGATGACCTGTCGGTATGAAAAGCACGCGATCAAGCTTGAGCTCACGCTTTGCGATAAGCGACATTTCAATATGACCTATGTGCACAGGGTCAAAGGTGCCGCCCATTATACCTGTCTTCATTTCAGCCGTTCTCCTTTCCCGAATAGATTCCGTATATTTCTTTTACCTCGTCGGTATATTCCCCATCATCGCCGTTTATTATGAGCGCGGGGAGCACGCGGGGCTGACAGGACGCGTTTTTGACGCATTCTATAAGCATCAGCTTGGCTTCGGAAGTGATCTTGGGATACACCATGCGAACGGTCTTTACGGCCATACGCTTTTTTTGCGCAAGAGAGAATATATCGGATATTCTGGTTGCGCGGTGGACCATAAACATCCTTCCGCCGTTTTTTAAAAGGGCAAAAGCGCTTTCAAACACGTCTTCCAAAGTGCATTCTATCTCAAATCTTGATATCGCAGCGGAAGCATTGGGTGTTATCAGCGCATCGGTGGGCTTGTCGTAGGGAGGGTTGCAAACAACGCAGTCAAACTTTTCCCGACCAATTACCTTGGGCGCGTCCTTTAAGTTGATGTTGTGTACGTTTACCCTTTCCTGCCAGCCGTTCAGGGCGACGTTTCGCCTTAAAAGATCGGCGAAATCGTCCTGGATCTCCACAGCGTCAAACACACAGCCCGGATTTCTGGCTCCTATGAGGAAAACCAAAATACCCGTGCCGCTGCCAAGATCCGCTATTCGCCAATTCTTTTTGACCTTTACAAATCCCGACAGCAGCACGGCGTCCGTTCCGTAGCAGAATGCGTCCTTCTTGGCGATAAGCTTGAGGCCGCCGCGCTGCAGATCTTCAATTTTTTCGTTTTCGTATATTTCAGTCAATTATTTCTGTACGAGATGTACGGCGAAGCCGGAGATCTCTTCCTTGAGGTACAGAGCGGTGAGCTCGCCCTTGTCGTTGTACTTGGCGCTGTCTTCGTTGAACTCAAAGCCCATCATCTTAAGATAGCTGACTGCGCGCAGCATGCTGTTGGTCTTAACGCCGATATGACCGTTCCTGCCCAGACCGGGGGTCTTCATCATCTCAACTTCAGTGCCTGCAAAGATGGAGCTGTTGCCGTTCTTCATCTTCCAGCCAAACAGTGCGGAGAACATGCCTGCGCTTCTTTCTGCCTCGCCCTCATCATTTGCATTGATGCCGATGTGAGCCAGCTCAAAGCCGAGCATTTCCTGAACGGCCTGACGTGCAAGAGCGGTGATCTCAGCAAATTTGCCTTCCTTGATCAGGTCTTCCTTGACCATCCAGCTGCCGCCGCAGGCAAGGATCTTGTTGAATGCAAGGTATTCCTTCATGTTCTGAGCGTTGATGCCGCCGGTGGGGATGAACTTCATCTGGGAATAGGGAGCGCTCATAGCCTTGATGGCCTTGATGCCGCCAATGGACTCAGCGGGGAAGAACTTTACAACTTCCAGACCGAGCTCGATGGCCTGTTCGATGTCGGAGGGGTTGGAGCAGCCGGGGGTAACGGGAATACCCTTTTCTACGCAGTACTTGACTACGCGGGGGTTGAGACCGGGGCTGACGATGAACTTTGCGCCTGCTTTAACCGCTGCGTCTACCTGCTCGCAGGTAAGAACGGTGCCCGCGCCAACCAGCATTTCGGGTAATGCTGCGGTGATGGCGGCGATAGCCTTATCGGCGCCGGCTGCACGGAAGGTGATCTCTGCGCAGGGCAGACCGCCGTCGCAAAGAGCCTTGGCAAGGGGAACTGCCTTATCGATATCTTCGATCTTGATAACGGGGATAAGGCCGATTGCCTGCAGTTTTTTCAGAACTTCGTTCATGATGAAATTCTCCTTATGTCAAAAATTATTTATATACTCTCTTGGTTCTCTCGATATATTCGTTCCAGACGTTCTCGAACCAGTCGTCACCCTTGGGCATGGGACGGATGGGCTTGAACTGACAATCAAAGCCGTCACCTGAAAGCTGAGTGATGAGCAGCCTGTCCTCATAGCCTTCCTTGCCGGGACGGAAGGAGAAGTCGGAAAGGGAATCCATGATTACTTCGCCGTTTTTGTCGGTAACAAGACCGCTGCCCTTGCTGCCGATCTCAGAAGAAACCTTCTTGATGGCGGAAAGGACCGCAAGCTGGGCGATGAGGATATCGCGGTTTTTAAGAGCATGGCAGATCTCGATGGGATTGGAGATCCTGATCTCCTCGTCAAACTTTTTAATACGCTCTTTCAAGTAATCCATGGTGGATTCCATAGAGCCTTCCTGACGGATGTGAGCCGCGCAGCCGCTCATGAGCTTCTGTGCGTCCTCTCTGAGCTTTACAACATTGCTCTCACCGATATTGTTCAGCATGCTCTGGATGGACTCGATAACATCTGCGATGGAGTCGGTGGCCTTGTAAAGGGTATCTGCATTGCCTGAAGCTTCGTCGGTGGTGAAGGCAATATGCTCTGCTGCGCGCATGGAGCCTACCTGAGTGGAGTTAAGAGCGCTGCCGCCGGGACGATAGGTACCGAAGGTGCCCGCTGCTTCGCCGACTACATAAAGGCCGGGGATATTGCTCTGCCAGTTCATATCAACTGCGATACCGCCGTTGTTGTGCTGAGCGCAGACGCTGACTTCGAGAGGTTCGGTGTACAGGTCGATGTCATGATCGGCGTACAGCTCGATAGCCTTTCTGTTCATCTTTGCAAGGCGCTCGATAGGCAGCTTCATAAGAGCGTTGGAGTTTTTGAGATAGTTGTAGGTCTCGTCGGAAAGACCTTCAAAGCCGTTTTCAAGGCCGGTGGGCTCGCTTCTGAAGTCCATATATACCCTGTTGCCAAGGTCGAAGATCTCGTGATGCACGATGATATCGATCATGGAAGAGCCGAATACCTTGCGGACATCAAAGGGCCACTGATAGCCTTTTAAGAAGACCATGTCAAGAGCCTTTTTGG
Source organism: Clostridiales bacterium (assembly GCA_015056005.1). Classification (GTDB taxonomy): domain Bacteria; phylum Bacillota; class Clostridia; order Christensenellales; family UBA1750; genus SIG373. The sequence goes on along the minus strand of SVHB01000021.1, from coordinate 33,198 downwards.
GATCGTCAAAGTAATCGAGCAGGAATTCGCGCTCGTTGCCGTCCTTATCCACTGCGATATACTTGGGCAGGACCTGCTGATAGGTGCCCGATACGTTCCAGCGGAACTTGGTGGAAGCAAGACCGTACTGCCATTCGTGCATGTTGCAGCCCTGTGCACCAATTTCAAGAGCAAGACCGCTCGCGCCGGTCTGGCTTTCGGGATAAACGCTGGTGAAGTATACGCCTGCGGGGCCGCCGGTTGCAAGAACAACATTGTTTACGGCAAACAGGGTAAGACCGAGACCTTCGCCGCCGCTGTACAGGGTATCCACGCAAAGAAGGCCGCATACCTTGTTGTCGGCGGTCAGGATCTTGACTGCCTGCATGTTGTCAAAAATGGTGATGCCCTTGCCCATAACGGACTTTTCAAGGCACTGGGTCATGTATTTGCTGGTCAGGGGGCCTGCGGAGGTCGCTCTCTGGCGGGGGTCATGGTCGGTCTTGTAGCCGACATACTCGCCGTAGGGATTTACGGGGAAGGGAACGCCCAGAGTCGCAAGCTTCATGAAACCCTTAACGGAGCAGGCTGCCTCGATAAGCGCGGTATCGCCGTTTACGCTGCCGCCGGAGAAAAGGGTATCGGCCATCTCTCTGACGGAGTCGGAACCGTCGGAAGCAAGGGAAAGCTTGTAATAGGTCTGCTTATCGGAACCGGTGTTCCTGGAGGTGCCCATATTGATGCCTTCAGTGATGATGGCAAAATCACGTCTGCCAAGATCGTACAGCCAGTCGGCGCAGTTATAGCCCGCGCAGCCGGTGCCGATGACAACGGTATCAAGGCAATATACGGGGATGTTGATATCGTTTATGATAACATTGGTTTTGATCATTTTTGTATCTCCGTGATCGAGTGGGAAAATTACAGTCTGCGGATATGGAAGCCGCCGTCAGCGTTGAGGACCTGACCGGTGGAGAAATCTAAAAGACCGCTTGCAGCTGCAAGAACGCAGTTTGCAACGTCTTCGGGCTGACCAAAGCGCTTGATGGGGGTAACGCCTTCGTTGATGAGCTTGGTGTACTTCTCGGTTACAGTTGCGGTCATATCGGTCATGATGATGCCGGGACGTACTTCAAATACCGGGATGCCGTATTCAGCCAGCTTGTCGGCAAACAGCAGAGTGACCATGGAAATGCCTGCCTTGGAGATGCAGTATTCGCCTCTGTTGGTGCTGGAGGTATAGGAAGACATGGAAGCGATGTTTACGATGCGGGGCTGATAGTTTTCGATCTTGCCTTCGTTCTTGAGGGCGATCATGGTGTTTGCGCATTCCTGGCACATGAAGAAGGTGCCGCGCATGTTGATGTTGATAAGGAAATCAAAGCTCTCCTCGGTGGTCTCAAGGATGTCAAGGCGTACCCTGGGAGCGACGCCGGCGTTGTTTACGAGCAGGTCAATGCGGCCGTACTTTTCGATGATCTTAGCAAAAACAGCTTTCCTGTCTTCGGTATTGGAAATATCGCACTTGATGTAGTCGGCTTCGATATTAAGAGCCTTGAGCTCGTCCAGAACATCCTGAGCCTCTTCACGGGCGATGATGTCGGAAACGATGCACAGATAATCCTGCTGGGTGCCAAGAGCCTTAACGATACCCTTGCCGATGCCTCTTCTGGAACCGGTAACGAGAGCTACTTTTTTCATAATAAAAACTTCCTTTCGATTATTGACCGATTATGCCTAATGTGACTGAATACATTATAGCAAAAATTTGCGGTAAGTGCAATAAAGCAGGGCATTATATAGCTTGTTTTGCAAGAAATATGCTGCCTTGTAAGACTGCTTTATTTATTGTATAATATGTAATAAATATATTTATACCAAAGAACGACCGACATATGGACAGCAGAAAATACAAAGCTGAAGATCAACTGATGTGATTTATGTGGGAGGTATTATGAATAACGGTATCTGGATCACAGCCGGTTACAACCATTTTCTTATCCTCAAAGAGGGCAGGCTGTACGGTTTTGGAAATAATCATTCGGGTCAGATAAGCGATAACGAAATCGAAGAGGGTAAGCCCCATCTTATGGCTGAAAATGTTATCAGCATGGCGGCAGGAGATGACTATTCACTGTATGTTACCTCGGACGGCGAGGTTAAGATACAGGGCAGGGGTATTTATACCGACCGCTTCCCCGGCTTTTCAAATGCAAAGAAAGTATACGCAGACAGAGAACGCTTTTATATTATCGATAATAATGACGAAATATATGCTTTCGGCGATAACGAAAACGAGCATATTGTAAAATATGTATATGAAGAGCTTTTCAGATTCCCGACGCTTATTGAGAATGCGCAGGACAGATATGTTGAGTATAGAGTCGAGAAAGAAGGAAACCGTCTGGCCTATGCCTCGTGGGAAGGCGATTATCAAGATGTCCGAAGCTATAAGCACTCTCAAAGAGAAGAAGCTGCTCAGGAGACAAAGCATTTTCGTCTTGCGCAAGAGGAATACGGCTGTGCAAACGTATTTGTAACCACAGAGTATACCTCTAAGATATTGTCTGAAGAAAATAAGGTCAGGGTCAGGGAATACGAAGACACGATGCGCATTATGCGTACCAATAAGGAGATCTATACTCCCGTGAAGCTGGACGACGATGGCACGGAATATGAAAAAGGCAAAGACTACTTTGACTATGTGTTTTTTAGGGACGAAGCCGAGCTTAGAAAGCGCATGAATGTTCCCTCAGATGCTGTAAAGCTCAAAAAGCCTTTCTATATAAGCAAAGAAAAGGAGCTGTATCATTGGAACGACAGGGTGGATGAATGGGAAGAGCCCAAGCTGTACCTTGCCGACGTCTGCGATTTTGATATCGATTCGTATAACAGATTCCTGATCTCGCTTTACAACGGAAAGCTGTTTTACGGCAATATCATTGCGCTTGATCCGCATCCGGGCGGGTATCCCTCGCAGGATAAGCTTGAGATAAAGCGCTTTACGATAGACTGATATGATCACCGATATCGAGTTTTTCGGCGGGAAAAAGTTTTTTGGTGCGATAGGCATGGAGAACATAAAAAAGCCTTTGCCACCAAAAAAGGAAAAGGAAACAGCTGTCCCTGCTTATCATGTGCTGTCCACCAAGCCGTATTTTGCACTTAAAAGGGAAGAACCCCTTGCGCTTAAGGATCATGCGTATAAAACGGCTGTTCTTTCCGCGCTTATGTGGAAAAGGAACAACGGTCCCATATATCTTGTGACAGACAAGGCGGGCGAAGAATACGCAAAAGCTTCGGGCCTTAATAGATATTACGATGAGGTACTTTGCCTGATAGATGAGGGACTTGGGATAAACTACGGGCGCTATTGGGCTGCGGGAAAGATCGAAGCGCTGAAAAAGCTGCCTGCGCCATTGGTAATACTTGATATGGATATGGTGATCTGGGAGCATATCGATCTTTCAAAAAGCAGGCTTACCTGCGCGCACATGGAGCATTTGTACAAAGAGACCTATCCTGATTTTTCCTTTTTCAATATGAGCAAAAGGTATTCTTTTGACGAAAACTGGGACAGAAGCGCAGAGCCTTTGAACACCGCGTTTTTGTATATCGCAGATGAGGACTTAAAAGAGTATTACACCAAAAACTCGATAAGGTTCATGCAGTTTGAAAGGGACAGCGTGGATGACGGAGTAAAATGCATGGTGTTTGCCGAGCAGAGAATGCTTTCCATGTGCGCAAAAGCCTTGGGCGTTGAAGCGGATGTGCTGCTTGATATCGATGAACTGATGAATGGGCAGAGCGTTTTGACTCATATATGGTCGGGCAAACGGATATTGAACGAAAACAAGGATATAAGAGAAAAGTACTTGCGATTTTGCAGTGAAAAGATAGATTTGCTTGAAAAAGCGTAAACAGGAGTGATTTGGTATGAGAGCTTTGACGATAATTGAAAATACTGCGTGCGGAGATGTTATTGCCGAGCATGGGCTCAGTATTTATATTGAAAATAACGGAAAGAAAATCTTGCTTGATATGGGCGCATCGGATGCTTTTCTTGAAAACGCGAAGAAGCTTTCCGTTGATATTTCGGATATCGATATCGCCGTGCTGTCCCACGCTCATTATGATCACTCCGGCGGGATGACAGCGTTTTTTGAAGCAAACCAAAAGGCGAAGCTTTATATCAGCAAAAATGCAAAGGAAAACTGCGCCAAGATTCAGGACGGCGAGGAAAAGTATATCGGTATAGAAAGCGGCGTTCTTGAAAAATATGCGGACAGATTTGTTTTTGCGGACGGATTTTATAAAATCGATGAAGGTGTTTATCTTGTGCCGCATTTTTCAAAGGGGCTTGAGAAGATCGGCCTTAGAGAAAGCCTTTATATAAAAACCGCAAGCGGTCTTGTTCCCGATGATTTTGCCCATGAGCAATCGCTGGTATTTGATTTGGATGAGGGTCTTGTGATCTTTAACAGCTGTTCCCATGGAGGCGCGGATACGATAATAAATGAAGTGAGGTCTGTTTTGCCGGGAAGGGAAGTACTTGCATATGTCGGCGGACTTCATCTGAAACATGCGGATGAAGCGTTCGTGCTTGAATACGCGGATAAACTGCTTGAGAGCGGAGCAAAAAAGGTATTTACCGGTCACTGCACAGGCGATGAAGCGTATGAGATCCTGCACTTAAAGCTTAAAGGCGCGCTTCATGCGCTAAGCAGCGGAAAACAGATCGATTTATAATGAAAGACAAAACATGAAAAATGATTATACTGTAAAACTTGATATTGCACAAGAGCTCAAAGATTCTCCCAAAGCCGAAAAACTGAGGGAGAGATTTGGAGAAACTCATGATGAAAACGTGCCCGTTCTGAGATTGGACGAAAACGGGCTTTCACTGATCGCGGATTCAAACCGGATCAGCGGTGATCTTAAGAAAATGATGGGCAGGGTGTCAAACGGAAAGCTCGCCCATGAGATGCTGGTGAAGGCCGCAAAAATTAAGGATATAGGGGATCGGCCCACCGCCATTGACGCTACAGCCGGGCTTGGCGACGATTCGTTCCTGCTTGCCGCAGCGGGCTTTGAGGTAAGCATGTTTGAGCGTAACCCCATCGTTTTTGAGCTCCTGAGCGATGCGATAAACAGAGCAAAAGACGATCCGGAAACAAGGGATATCGCTGAGCGGATGCATCTGAGCTTTTCAGACAGCATAAACGCCATGGAAAAGCTGGAAAAGCCGGTTGATATCATATTGCTTGACCCGATGTTCCCCGAGCGTCAAAAGAGCGCGCTGGTAAAGAAAAAGCTGCAGGTGATACAAAGAATCGAGATACCCTGCAGCGACGAAGAGGAGCTTTTTCTCGCCGCAGTGAAAGCGGCGCCAAAAAGGCTCATAATAAAAAGACCGCCCAAAGGACCTTTCCTCGCAGGAATAAAGCCCGATTTTTCCTATACGGGAAAGGCGGTCAGATTCGATTGCTTTGCAAGCCCGTTTTCAAGGCTTGAAAGGTTTATAAAGCTGATAGAAGCAACCTAAGAAGTATACTCAAAACAGTAAGCCTCCCTATGATATGATCATTAGGGAGGCTTTCGTTTTTTACAAGGTACGCTGCCCAATCACATATTAACTCTCCATTTATGCCCTTCGGGGTAAAGTATGTCGAGTTTCTGAGAGAACCATTCCTTTTGCTCACTGCTCATGTGCGGATATGTCTGCTCAAAATCATAATGATATTCTTCTCTTTCGGCTTGTGAAGATTTATACAGCAGGGCGATCTCCGGAGCCAGATAAGGAATGCTCCCATTGAACAAAACAGCCTTGGACATATCCCTGCAAATCTTTTTAGCTTCATCAAACACGAAATAATTACTGTTGTTTTTATTAAATAAAAATTCTATGTAGTTGAATGCGCTGATCCCGGTATGAAAAAACTGATGATACAATGTCCCGGGATCCTCACCGGGATAAAACTTTACAAGCTCGCATTCTCCCTTTATGCACATTAAATTTCGCCCGACATTGCTTTTCGTTGTATCGTCTAACGGACGTACTTTCCCTTGTCCGCGAAACTCATAAACTTGCCAGCTGTTTTTAAGCATATACTTCAATATCGTATCTCTGTCGTTTTCAAATACACAAATGTCAATATCGCTGTGCTTGCGTATGGTTCTTTCAAGAAACAGATCAAGCGCGTATCCGCCGCAAACAGCCCAGCGAATTTGTGCATCGCTCAAAAAACTTCCTGCTTCGGCTATCAGTCGGTCCATTTTCCACACCTCCCAAACGGGCCGATTGCTGTTTATGAATTTATGCCTGTTTTTTTGCCGTGTATAGGAAATACTCGGGGTATTTTCCGTCGGATATATTTATATCGGTAAAGCCCGCTGTTTCAAGCGCCCGAGTCTCGTGCTCGATCGTGAGAGGCGTATCGATATGGGGCGGGGGATCAAGGTGCTTGTTTTCGTTATAGGTTATAAACGAGCGGTCCTCTGCGCTTTGATCAAGCGCGGTCTTGTCGCAGTTGATGAAAAGACCGCCTTCGTTCAGCGAATCATAAACTCTTTTATAGAGTCTTGCCTTATCTTCAAGGGTAAAATGATGCAGAGCTGAGGTGGATATCATGGCGTCATAGCCGCTGCCGAGATCAACCTCAAAGAAATCACCGCAGATAAATTCTATTCTGTCGGCAAACTCCCTTTCCTTTAAGGCTAAGAGCATACCCTCCGATATATCGACAACGGTCACACGGGCATCAGGGAAACGCTGAAAAAGCGCGATAAGCTCAAGCCCGGTCCCCGCGCCCAGATCGAGCACCTTTTTTGTATGATCGGGAAGGCTTTGGGTCAAAAGCTTTTTGGTTTCAAGAAACTTTGCGTGAACATCGTCGTAGCCCTGCGTTTTTCTGTCGAAAAATTCCCGCATTTCAAGGCTTCTTGCTTTAAGATCCATAACTGATATCCTTTCTTTTGTCAGCAGCAAAAGCAGAACCTGCAAAGCAGATTAATTGCAAGGCAGCTCAAGCAATACCTGCCAAGGCTCATATTGTTTGTTCCCGTAGTATAAACAAAGGGGCCGCCGTGCTGAGAATAACTGCCGGGGTTATTCAGGTTTTCATAAAGATTGCGGTACTGCATGTTATTGGGCTCCATATTGACCGCAGTTTGAGCAAAGCGCCTTGCGGTATCGTTGTTGCCGGCGCCGAAATGAGCCATGGCACTGTAATAATACCATCTTGCGCCTCTGTTTGCGGACGGAACCTGATTAAGCGCGTTTATGGCGCTGTCATAATAGCCGCTGTATATATAGTTCTGCGCAGCTTTAAGGTATGGATCGGATTCCTGATATGCGCTTTGATCAAAGCCAGAAAAGCCGCCGTAGCTGCCATAGCCCTGTCCGTAGGTGCGGTTTTGCGAATAGCCGCCGTAGCTGTTTTGCGAATATGAATCTGCGCTGCCGTTCATTATGGCGTCGTACGCCGCGTTGATCTCCTTCATCTTTTGCTCCGCGACCTTATCGCCCGGGTTGGAGTCGGGATGATACTTCTTTGCAAGAGCGCGGTATGCTTTTTTTATTTCGTCCTTATCGGCGTTTGGCGAAACACCCAGGGTCTTATACGGATCGGTCAAACTGCTGCACGCTCCTTGCCTTTCGTTTTTTTGTATCTGATCAGGTTGAATCTAACCCAGACTCCGTGATACAGGATATTGTTTATGATGCTGATATCCTGCTCAAGCGGAAGCTTGTCCGCTTCCATTGCGCATCTGCCCATGAGCATATTCAAAAGGCGGACTGCCTGATCTTCGCCGTCTTTTTCTTTCATTATTTCATGAAGAGGGTTAAACGATCCTTTTTTTATATCGCTGTCGTAATCCTCGTAAGCGTCACAGGCATAAATAAATTCGCCCAGAGCGTTCCCTGTATTATAGAGAGTTTTTGCCCAGTTATCATCTGAAAATACGAATATCTCGCCTAAAATGTTTCCGAAGGTTTTAAGGCAGGCATCGAGATTGCAAAAGCTTTCTCTTTCAAGCTTTGAAAGAGCTTCAAGACCCTTATGTATGACCTCGGACTTTTTAGGATACTTCTGCTTTATTACCGATACAGGCTTTTCAAGCCTTGATTTCAGAAATCTTGCGGATAAGCTGTTGTCGTCGTTTATGTCGTCGATACATTTGTAATAGGCAAGCAATAGATTCATATCGGCGCAGTAATCGATGATCTCGTTACTTATAAAATGCTGCTTTTGCATCAGATGATGAACGCAGCGCAGCTGCCCGCCTTCGTCCTTCTTTTCGTATAGGGAGGTGAGCAGCATGGCAAGAAACGGCATGTCGTATGAAAGGGTCAGGCGCGGCAGCTGGGAATATCTTTTGCCGATGCTTATACAGACCCCGCAGTAAAACGAGCGGTATCTTGCGATCTCATCCTTGGTAAGGCGGGTCTTATCTGCGATAACGTAACCGAACATCAGCTTTTTGCCTTGAACTCATGGCGGCAGGAGATGCAGGTGACGGTGACTCTGCCTCTGCCCTTGGGGATCCTTCCCACGGTACCGCAGGAGGGACAGCGAACGAATTTATGCGTCTTGCTCTGCTTCAAGCGGTTTTGATAGACCAAAAGCTTTTGCCTGTATGTGTTGAGCTTTGGCATATATTTTTGAGCAAAAGCAAGATACTTTTGATTTTCCGCTCTGCGACGATCGATCTTTTTGGAAAACATTCTGAAAGTGGAATAGATGATGCAGGAAAGGCCCGCCCAGTTGAGCACAGTGCCGATGATATTGCCAATGCCTGTCCTTCCGAAAATAATGTTGATCAAAAGACCCAATATCCAAAGCAGATAGCCCGGGAAAAGCAGAGCCTTGCTGAACTGATCGGGGCCGTATCTGCCGCTCATAAACTTCATAAGCCAGTTGTTCATAAAAATACACTCCATTCAAGCCAAAATCAGCTATATTAAATATTACCATTTTTTCATTGATTTCTCAATCGCAGTTTAACAACATTTTGTAAACATGAAGTGAGAAAATGCGCAAACAGCAATAAGCGATGAAAACGTATAACCTGAGTGTTCGGGCTCCTTTCCGCGCTGGACAAAGCGCTTTTTACATAATATAATTTACCTGTAATAAAAATAGAAAAAGGGGTAAGCGATATGATATTTCATGTTTCCGTAAACGGCTGCGACAGAAACTGCGGCAGCGAGAATGCACCCTTCAAAACTATATCCAAAGCGGCGCTTATCGCTCAGCCGGGCGATACTGTAAAGGTTCATGCCGGTGTTTACCGCGAATGGGTAAGCCCTAACAACTCGGGAACTGAGGATCACAGGATTGTATATGAATCCGCAGGCGACGGCGAGGTAAGAATAACCGGCGCAGAGCCCGTGACTAATTGGGAGGATATCGGCGGCGGAGTCTACAAGACCGTTGTTCCCAATACTATCTTCACTTACCGTAATCCTTTTGCAACCTTGGTTTACGGCGACTGGCTCTTTTCCGAAATGCCGCCCTGCCATTTGGGTCAGGTATACTTAAACGGAAAATCTCTTTATGAGCGTGACAACGTTGAAGAGGTAATGGATCCCAAGGAATGGGGCGAGTCCAAGTATAAGAAGGACTCCCTGCTTGCCTGGCACAGCGAGGTGGACGAAAACAACACCACCATATGGGCAAACTTCGGCGGTATCGATCCGAATAAAGAAAATACCGAGATATCCGTGCGTCCTTTCTGCTTCTGGCCCGAAAAAACAGGCAGGAATTATATTACCGTGCGCGGCTTTACTTTGACTCAGGCAACACCCCAGTGGGCGCCTCCCACCGCGCTTCAGGAAGGTCTTATCGGCCCTCACTGGTCAAAGGGCTGGATAATCGAGAACAATAAAATAAGTGAGTCCACATGCACGGGCGTAAGCCTTGGCAAGGATATATTAACGGGAGATAATGAGTGGTCGAACTTAAAGTTCAAATTCGGAACTCAAAGGGAGCAGGAGGTCATATTCCGCGCACTGAGAAACGGCTGGAACAAGGAAAATATCGGAAGCCACATAGTAAGGTATAATGATATATCTCAGTGTGAGCAGGCGGGCATAGTAGGTCATCTTGGCGCGGTGTTCTCTGAGATCTACGGCAACCGAATCCATCATATCCACCACAAGCAGACCTATCACGGTGCAGAGGTAGCGGGCATTAAGCTCCATGCTTCCCTTGATACCCAGATACATGACAATGTTTTTTATGCCTGCTACAGAGCGGTATGGTTTGACTGGCAGGCTCAGGGTACCCACCTTTACAGGAACGTATGCATGGACAGTCTCTCCGAAGACCTTTTTGTTGAGGTTTGCCACGGTCCCTACATGGTGGATCATAACCTGTTCCTCTCCAAGATGAATTTCAGAAACGTTGCGCAGGGCGGCGCTTTTGCGCACAACCTGTTTGCGGGCAGGTTCGTCATCAACCCCGATAAGGGCAGGATGACCCCGTATCATTTCCCGCACGAGACTGCTGTTGCGGGCTATACAAATATCATCGGCGGCGATGACAGGTTTATAAACAATATTTTCATAAGGGACGATGATGAAAGCAACGAGCCGGTGCCCATGGGTTTCTTTGAGCATCTGCCCTTAAAGCCGAGAACGCAAGAGGAGCTGGAAGCCGATAAAAAAGCGAAGATGGACGGTCTTCCCACCAAGAACAACGCAACTCTCTTCCCTGTGGGTCTTGGCAGCTATAACGAATACCCCAAAGCCGATGATAAGTTCTGGGAAAAGCCCTTTGGCAGGGGTATGAAAGATGCGCATCTGCCCACAGATATCAGGGATAATCTCTATCTTAAAAACGCAGTGCCTTCAAAGATCGATGAAAACGCGCTGGTGAAAGAGGACGTCGGCATAACCTTCAAGGTTGACGAAGCAAACGGAAAGGTCGAGATCACGATAGATCCCAAGGCTTTAAGAGGCATGAAAAACACCGTGGTCACAACTCAAAGCCTTGGCAAAACCTATCACGCCGAGATGAACTTTGAGGATATGACAGGCGATCCATACAGATTCGATAAGGATTTCTTCCAGAATCCCCGCCCCGACAGGAACGTCATGCCCGGTCCGTTTGAGATAAGCGGCGACGACGAAATCGTGATTAAACTCTAAGAATAAAAAGGAAATGCGCTCAGCATTTCCCTTTTTTGTATTCTTCTTTTGTAAGCCTTAAATGCAGTTCAAATTCGCCCTTGCTGCCTTCGGGGTTCTTTTCGCTTTTTATTATCGTAAAACCGTTCTTTTCAAAAACTCTGGCTGATCTTGGATTATAGCTTTCAACAAAGCAATGGAGCAAATCTGTGCTTTGCTCGGTAAAGGCAAAATCCACGAGCATTTTTACAAATATTGTACCTATCCCTTTGCCCCAATATGATTTTTCTCCTATGCACATATCTATCCTGCGCACGTCTGTGCCTGCGGGGTATTTTTCAAGCACTTTGTTTATGTTCATCTTCTGGAGCCAGCAATCGCCGATGGGGATTCCGTTTGCTTTAATAAGAAAACAGAAAGCGTTTTTGGATACGTTTGAATAAATACTGTTTACCGTCTCTTGCGAATAGCTCTCAACAATGTCGCTGTCGGCGTAGTAGAGAACCTCGGGATCGCTGTTCCATTTATATAAAAGCGGAAGATGCTCATCGGTCAGCGGGACAAGCTCGACATCATATTCTCCGCAGCTTGAACGCAGGGTTATATCATGCTTTGTTATTATGCTCAACTTCATCACCTTGGTTTATGGTAACATTTCAACGCTGCATGTGTCAATACGGGCTTTACAGCGCTTAATTTCAGATGATATAATTGCTTTACCAAACAAAATCAAATAGGGTGATTATATGACTCACGAAAATAAATTCGGAATGTTTATCCATTGGGGCATTTATGCTCAGTCAGAGCTTCAGGAGCAGGTTTATGCAAGATACGACTGGGATAAAGAAAAATATGAGGCGCTCGCGCTTACCTTTGATCCGCAAAAATACGATCCCGAAGAATGGGTTCTGCTTGCAAAGGAAGCGGGGATGAAGTACATCTGCTTTACCACCAAGCATCACGACGGCTTCTGCATGTGGGATACCAAGTATACCGATTACAATATCATGAATACGCCCTACGGCAAGGATGTTCTGAAAATGCTCGCCGAAGCATGCAAAAAGCACGGTATGCTGCTGTCGCTTTATTATTCAAACCCCGACTGGCATCATCCAAAGTCGTATAACCCGAAGTCTTCCCATCAATGGAAATGTGTCGACAAAGAGGGCGGCGATTGGGAAGCATACAAAAAATTCATGCTCGATCAGATAACCGAGCTTTTGACGAATTACGGCCCGATATATACTTTCTTCTGGGATATCCCGCCAAGGATAGAGGACAGATCGCTCAACGAATATATCAGATCGCTTCAGCCGGGTATACTTATCAACAATCGCGGCTGCGACGAAGGCGATTTTTCTACGCCCGAAAGGGAATACGAGGGCTCGGGCAGCAGCGCAAGGTTTGAAAAGATGACCGAAGCCTGCAATTCCATCGATGTGCAGAGCTGGGGCTACAGGAAGGATGTTGAGTTTTATTCCTACAGGCATTTGATATCATCGATCGACAAGATCATGGCAAAGGGCGGCAGCTATCTGCTCAATATCGGTCCCAAAGCAGACGGAACGCTCGATCCCGAGCATGCCGAAAGGATAAGAAAGGTCGGGCAGTGGTACAGGAAGATGGAAGGCTGCCTTGAATGCCACGAAGCGGATGATTTTGATTACGGAAATTGCTCCGGCGGCGAGTACATTGCCTGCAAAAAGGACGGAAAAACCTATCTGCATTTCTTTAACGGAATAAACAGCACAGCAGCAGCGCTCAAAGAATATCCCGGTCTGCCCAAAAAAGTGCGCCTTATGAATACCGGCAAAGAGCTTAAGTTTGCCTTGCAGATCGTACCCGAGTTCTTCAACGGCGCCACCGGCAGAGCCGAGCATGAATATCTTTATATAAAGGATATCCCGGTTGATGACCTTGCAAGCGAAGCGATAGTGATTGAGATAAGCTGGTAAGTTATTTTCATTTATTCTAAACAAAAAAAGCCCCGCCAACGCGGGGCTTGGTGCAGAGAGGGATTCGCCGCACTGCGGTGCGGGCGCGGGCGGCTCTGACCGTCCACCGGACGGTCATTCACTACCGCCCGGTTCGAATCCCAATATGCCTGATATGAAAAAAGCCCCACATATGAAGGGCTTGGAAAGGGAGCACAAATTAGAAGATGTTTTAATTTTCGACCTATGTGTTCGAACCCCTACAGTTTTTATAATTCGTGCCGAAGGCACACCGAAATACTTCTTCACTATTCACTATTACTTATTACTTGCCAAAATCGACTTAAAGAGAATAGTGAAAAGTGAAGAGTTAATAGTGAAAAAGTAAAATCGACAAGTCTCTGTCGAAACTTGTCGATTTTGGCGGAGAGAGAGGGATTCGCCGCACTGCGGTGCGGGCGCGGTCGGCTCTGACCGTCCACCGGACGGTCATTCACTACCGCCCGGTTCGAATCCCAATATGCCTGATATGAAAAAAAGCCCCACATATGTGGGGCTTGGAAAGGGAGCACAAATTAGAAGATGTTTAATTTTCGACATATGTGTTCGAACCCCTACAGTTTTTATAATTCGTGCCGAAGGCACACCGAAATACTTCTTCACTATTCACTATTACTTATTACTTGCCAAAATCGACTTAAAGAGAATAGTGAAAAGTGAAGAGTTAATAGTGAAAAAGTAAAATCGACAAGTCTCTGTCGAAACTTGTCGATTTTGGCGGAGAGAGAGGGATTCGAACCCCCGGTGCCTTGCGACATCACTGGTTTTCAAGACCAGCTCCATAAACCACTCGAACATCTCTCCAATTCGCATTAAAAACTATACCATTTACATTTGAAAAAGTCAAGAAAAGATATTTGGATATTTTGTAGTTTGAGTATACAATTGTGATTGACAAATGTATTTGCGGATGCTATATTTGTATTTGTTCAGGGGAGCCTGTATGCAGGCTGAGAGGAAGGATATACCTTCGACCCTTATACCTGATGCGGGTAATGCCGACGTAGGAAGTACGATATATTTGTATTTTGGCGGAGCATCGGTTGATGTTCCGCTTTTTTGTTAAACTAAATAACCCGGGGAGCTTGTTTTGACAGGCTGAGAGGAAGGATGCACCTTCGACCCTTATACCTGATGCGGATAATGCCGCCGTAGGGAACGGATCAAAAGCTTATGAGGCGTTCTCTTGGAAGAATGCCTTATTTTTTTGCCGGAGGACCGTATGATCGGAAAAATGCTTGAGAACGTAAGGAATAAACGCCCGCTTGTGCATTGCATCACCAATTATGTATCTGCCAACGATTGCGCAAACGCGCTTTTGGCGGTGGGAGCTTCCCCGATAATGGCGGATGATAAAAATGAAGCTGAGGATATCACGGGGATATGTTCGGGGCTTGTTCTGAATCTGGGTACGCTGAGCGAAAACAAGATCGAAGCTATGCTGATCTCGGGAAAAACAGCCAATGCAAAGGACATTCCTGTCGTTTTTGATCCGGTGGGGGTTGGAAGTTCAAAATTCAGGATGGCTGCCGCCAAAAAGATAGTTTCATCGATAAAAATTGCCGTGATCAGAGCAAATTCGGCTGAAGTGAAGAGCCTTCTGTATTCTGCGGCATCAAACAGCGGAGTGGACAGCGATGATGAGATAGAAGCGGATATAAGCAACGCAAAAAGCCTGGCAAAAAAGCTGGGATGCGTTGTGGTGCTTACTGGAAAAACGGATGTTGTCACTGATGGGCAAAGCGTTTATTTGGTCAGAAACGGTCATCCCATGATGAAATATGTGACAGGCGCGGGGTGTCAGCTTTCGGCTGTAATGGGTGCTTTTATCGGCGTAAACAGATCCGATGTGCTTTTGAGTGCGCTTAGCGCAGTATGCATGATGGGGCTCTTGGGCGAAACTGCGGCTAAACGGCTGAAAGAAGGCGAAGGCAGCGCTTCACTCAGAACCGGAATTATTGACGGTTTGTTTCTTTTAACGCAAGAAGAATTGGAAAAGGGTTGTAAATATGAAAAATATATCTGATGCACTTAGGCTCTATGCTGTGACCGATCGCGGATGGCTCAGAGGAAAAACGCTCTTTGAGCAGGTCGAGGAAGCGATACAGGGCGGGGCCACGATGATACAGCTAAGGGAAAAGGCGCTTTCCTGCGATGAGTTTTTGACAGAAGCAATCGATATGAAAAAGCTCTGCCATAGGTATGGCGTGCCGCTTATCGTAAACGACAATGTCGATATCGCAATTAGCGTAAGGGCTGACGGAGTGCATGTCGGTCAAAGCGATATGGCTGCTATGGACGTAAGACGGCTGATCGGGAAAGATATGATACTGGGCGTTACGGCAAAGACAGTCTCTCAGGCGCTTTTGGCTGAAAGCTCAGGCGCGGATTATCTGGGCAGCGGTGCGGTTTTCGGCTCGAGCACAAAAAACGATGCTAAGTTTATGACAAAAGAGCTTTTGTCCGATATCTGCAAAAGCGTAAAGATACCCGTGGTCGCAATCGGGGGAATAAACAGGCTAAATATTCTGGAACTCATTGGAAGCGGGATAAAGGGTGCTGCGGTAGTTTCCGGGATATTTGCGGCAAGTGATATAAAAACAGAATGTGAAGAGCTGAGAAAACTCTTAAACGAAGTCGTGCGATAAAATATCGCTTCAATAATGACTTGGAGAGGAGGAGACAGCATTTGCCGTTTCAAGGGGAGCGCCTTGAAATGTATTACAGCGATGGGAAGCCGTGTTCCGGCGTGAGAGGAGACCAGCAAGTCTCGACCGCCCGGCAGGATAATTGTGTCCATGCCGCTCTTAGGAGGGAGGCTGTTCATGTGCAAAAGCTGTCGTCCCTCAAAAAGTTATCAGGAGGTATTTTATCATGAAAAGAAATCAGACACTCAAGCTTTCTCTATCTGCGATACTCTGCGCGGTGGCTGTTATCGGCAGTATGTTTTCATTCCCTGTGTTCGGGAGTAAATGCTCGCCCGTGCAGCACATGGTAAACGTCATCTGCGGTGTGCTTCTGGGTCCGTGGTATGGGCTCGGCGCTGCGTTTGCGGCAAGTTTGTTAAGAAACATTTTCGGGCTTGGGAGCCTTCTTGCTTTCCCCGGGTCGATGTGCGGCGCGCTGCTTTGCGGTCTTGTTTATAAAAAGACAGAAAAGCTTTTGCCCACGCTTATCGGCGAGGTTTTCGGAACCGGCATCATCGGCGGCCTTTTGGCATATCCGATCGCTGTATGGTTTATGGGCGCATCTGCAGCAAATGTGGCGTTTTATGCATACATAGTGCCGTTCCTTATTTCCACTGTTGCGGGCAGCATCATTGCCGGCGCGTTGATATTCGTACTCAAGCGAAACAAGACGCTTGATAATATACTTAACCACATAAAATAACGGAGCTGAAAGGAGACCATACATGAAGACTGCACTGACGATAGCCGGGAGCGATTCAAGCGGCGGCGCAGGGATCCAGGCGGATATAAAGACCATGAGCGCAAACGGCATTTATGCTATGAGCGCGATCACCGCGCTTACGGCGCAGAACACCTTGGGCGTAAAGGGGATTTTGTCTGTCACACCCGATTTTCTTGGGCTTCAGCTTGACTGCGTGTTTTCGGATATTTCCCCCGATGCGGTAAAGATCGGTATGGTCTCATCATCGCAGCTTATTGAAACTATAGCAGAGAAGCTTGTTTTTTATAATGCCAAGAATATAGTTGTCGATCCCGTGATGGTGGCAACGAGCGGTTCGGTGCTGATGGAACAGGAGGCGTTATCTGCGCTTAAAAATAAGCTCATGCCCTTATCGAGCCTCGTGACCCCGAACATCCCCGAGGCGCAGGTGCTGGCGGGGATGGAAATTCTTTCTATGTCAGATATGGAAAAAGCCGCTGAGACCATTTACGATCTTAGCGGCTGTGCGGTGCTCATAAAAGGCGGTCATGGGATGAACGACGCCAACGACTTCCTTTTCTCGGGCGGCAGCGGAGTATGGCTGATGGGCAAAAGGATCGATAATCCCAATACCCATGGGACAGGCTGCACGCTTTCAAGCGCGATCGCATCAAACCTTGCAAAAGGGATGAGCATGATCGATTCTGTAAGAAGGGCGAAGGAATATATTTCCGGCTGCCTTGAAGCGATGCTTGATCTGGGACAAGGCAGCGGACCTCTTGACCATCTCTTTGATCTGAACAGCAGTTTTATTCGCCAACAAGAGTAGCGTATTCGACGCTCCAGATGGAAACATCGTTCATGACGGGCTGCTCGTCTTTGGGGATCGTGCCGTTGCCGTCGGTGGGTCTTGCCGAGGTGCAGATGGTATCTACGATATCCATACCGCTGACCACATAGCCGAAGGCAGCGTACTGACCGTCGAGGAAGGAACTGTCTTCATGGACGATGAAGAACTGGGAGCTTGCGCTGTTGTAATCGGTCGCTCTTGCCATGGAGACCGCGCCCCTTGCATGGGAGAGGTAATTGGGATGACCGTTCTGAACGAATTCGCCGACTATGTTCTGAGAAGAACCGCCTTGTCCGTTGCCGAGGGGATCGCCGCCCTGCATCATAAATCCGCTCATTATGCGGTGGAAGGTGAGCCCGTCATAGAAGTCTTCGGTGGAAAGCTTTATGAAATTGGCTGTGGTGATGGGAGCGTAGTCATGATAGAGCATTATGGTTATCACGCCGTGGTCCTTTATGTCGATATCGGCAAAATAGATCAGGTTGGGATCGAGCGATTCGGGATTTTCGGTCACATAAGTCACGCCTGCGGACTTGATGGCTTCGATATTGAGCATATCCGCGGAAGAATCGGAGGCGATTTGTTGATTTGCCTTGGGCTTGATCAGAAGCGCCAGAGCTATCACGATAATGATAACTGCCGGGATGGCGATAAGGCAGAGCTTTTTGATATTGATCTTCTTTTTGGGAGGATCGGAGCGCTCGGCAATATATTCGTTTACGCGGCTTTCTACTTCCTCGGGTACTTTGAAGCTTTCGATCTCATTTTCAAAGGCGGCTTGTATCAGCTCTTTTGTGGGAGCGGGGCAATGCACGCCTTTTCTTGTTACAAGGCGATAAACCGTTTCAAGGCTTTCGTACTCGCTTTTTTGGATGGTTTTGATATAGCTTTCATCCACATCCATGATACGTGCGATCTTCTTATTGTTCATATTCTGAATCAGGCGCAGAACCAATTCCCAAGCGGCTGCTGCGGGCAGAGCTCGGATATAATTCTTCGCGCCCGAAAGATCGGTATCAATGGCATCTTCATCGATGGAGGTAAGCTTTTCATCGTTTTCAGGCAGAACGTCAAAGGCGGAAGGATCTTTTTCAAGCACCGTTTCCCTGCAAAGCTCGATGGTCTTATTTACCGCAAAAGCTTCAAAATCGGCTTGGGTAATTATCCTGCCTTCAAGTATTTCCTGAAAAGATTGAGTGATCGCCTTTTTTGCGATCTGAGATGAAGATTCCGAATCGCCTTTAGTCAGCGCAAATGAGAGAAAGCATATTCTGTTTTTGATGGAAGCATAAAGCTCATCAAAAGCTTCTCGATCTTTGTTCAGCATGTTTTTGATGATGGTATCCATACTGTGTTCCTTTCCTTTATTACAGCGGATAATTGATTGTCTTTATATTTTACCACAAATTTGCGATTTTGTTTTGAAAACATTGATTATTTTTTTGTTAACGTATATGTCACTTCGATATCATGCTCGGCTTTTTTATCGGTAGTCCAGCTCAGGTGGAACTGAGGGGGCATGGTGACATGGTACTTTTCGGGCTCGCCTTCGTTTAAGTCGACTTGGAATTTGTCGGTTATCAAAAGGTCTTTAAGATCACCTGAGACGGGTGTGACGGTCAAAACCGCATTTTCGCGCTCGATCACAGCAGAATTTCCCTTTGCTTTGGACAGAACGAGGCTGTGGAGGGGATAGGTGACAATCACGGGGCGGTCGGCTTTTACATGATCGCGGATAGTGAGTTTGTCTGAGCAAAGCTCAAATTCCCTTGTCCATTCAGTCAGAGCGTCGTACGAATCGCTGATATCGACCTTTGCGTATTTATATTCACCTTCGTCCTTATAAGAAACTATCCTGCCGACCGAGTTCATGCTGCGGAAAGGCTGACCTTCTCCGTTAATAAGTATGGCGTTGTGCGCGCGTGTCGAGTTGAGCCATTCAACATGGTGCTTGGTTCCGTATGCTCTGCCGAAATAACCCGAGGGGGATATGAGCGCTTTGCCGCCGAAGAAGAGCGCAAATGAGCCCTGGTCGGGGTGGCGATGGCTGTCGGAACCGAATTTTGACGCTCTTGCAAGCAGGGCAAAATCGTTTTTTGTATCAAAAATATCGGTATGCATGCTGATATAGCCGGTATCGGGGAAGACATGCATGTTTTTAGCTTCGCCGCTGAGGTCGGTCTTGGGCGGAGCGCTTTGGGGAATGAACAGATCGAGCAGATGCAGAAGATAAAGCTTTTGATCTGCCGCTTCCTTAGCCTGCTGCTTTATCCTTTGGGAATCAGATCTGTCGCAGTATACTTTAAGCGGGTTCTGGGCAAAGAAGCCCGGCCATTCCTTATCCTCGGGCCTGCACCAGTACCCGTCGCCGAAGGGATGGTTTTCATACTCGGGATTGGCAAAATGCAGGAAATAATGGGGCAGGCGCTGATAGAAAGGCCTGTCAAGGAAACGGCAGGGAGTGTATCTTTCCACCGCGCAGAAAAAGGGCAGATACCATTTTGTATAGCTGGTGGAATAGAAGGGGCCTTCTGCCCAACCGCCGTCGACGCTTCCGAAATGCGGGAAAATCCCGCCGTAGATGTCAAGCGCATAATCGAGCCATGCTATGGCTTCTTCTTCTGTCTGTACGCCCGTGCCTTTGAGCACCATTGCGGCTTCACCCAGATAGGCGGGGATGCGTCCTGCGTGCGAATCGCCTGGGTTTGCGCAGAAATCGATCCTTTTCAGCCTTTCCCAGCACTGCGCACCGTATGCTTTGACCATCCTTGCGATAAAAATGCGTTCCTTTTCATCAAGCATAGGATAGAGAAGATCGAACACCGAAGGCAGGCAGCGCGAAAGGCTGAGTCCTATCTCGTCGCCCCAAGGGCCGTTTAGGTCACAGGGCCCGTAGGGGCTCCAGTCGCAGATTGTAAACAGGAGCTGCTTTGCATGAAGACCTGCTTTTTCATCGCCTAAAAGCGCGTAACCCAGAGAACATGCGACAAGATCGCGGTCACAAAAGTCGCGGAACCTGCCGAAGTATTCCCTGTAGGGAAGGGCATTCGGGTCCTTGTGGTACATTGGAGCATCGGGCATGCCGTTTTTATAGGCTGCTTCGATATTCCTTTTAAGTACCGTAACTTCTGTCGCTTTGGTGTCGATAAGCTTGCTTATATCGCTTTCAAAGAAAAGATGGCGCGGGCGCTTATCCGGGATGCAGTCATAGAGCTGCTTTGCGCTGACCCTGTGTATCATAACGGCGTTTTTAGACAGGGTAAATTCATGCAGTCCCCTTTGACAGCCGTTTGCAAGCACATTCCAGTAATATTTGCCGGGTTTATTGAGCGTTGGGGTTATGATATAGTTCTTTTTTGTATCCGCGCGCCAGATCTCGTTTTTGTTTTCGTCAAAAAGGACGGCGGTGTAGGCGGGCGAATCTTCAAGCGGCAGCCACGAGAGACAGACCGGATTTTCTTCCACTATCCTTGTATTTTCGGGGAAGGGAAATACCTGATTTGCTCTGATCCGCTTCTGAGAGAAAATGGGCATATCCATAAAAATTCCTCACTTTTTGTCGTTATGCCAAATGTATTTGCCGTCTATGGGGTCGATATGCCCCACCTGCTTTGCGGGGATGCCCGCCATTATGGCGTAATCGGGGGTGCTTTTTGTCACCACGCTTCCGGCGCAGATGAGGTTTGCTTTACCGATCTTAACGCCTGCGGTCACGGTGACATTGCTTGCAAGCCAGCTGCCTGCGCCTATTACAATGCTTTCGTCCCCGTCCGTATCCGTTCTGTCCGAGAACCATCCGGTCTTAGGATCAAATTTATGGTTACCGGCGGCAAGCGAGCAATGCGGACCTATGAGCACATTATCTTCGAGAGTAACTTTGCCGTTTATATATGAATAAAGACCGAAGAAGATGTTTTTGCCGATCTTATTTTTGTCCCTGACCCTGATGATACAGCCGGGGGCGACTCTGATCTCTCTGCCGCCAAAGCCTAAAAGCTCGGCGCGTTTTATATTATCTTCATAATTGTCGGAGCAGTTGGCGTATTGCGTAAGCTTATAAAAGAGCTCTTCATCGATTGTTTCAAATACACCTGCCATATGGAGACCTCCTTCTATTCACAGATAAACTCGGTATTTTTGAAAAGATCCATATTGCTGCAAAGCATTATATCGGATTTGACCGCAAGGTTTTTGATGACGATCTTCTCAGGTTCTTCAGGAAGATATTTCCTCTCGCTTTCGGGGGCGGGATTATCGCCCAGATAATCGGTGAAGACATATAAAGGATCGCTTGAATCGTCAAGGACAGAAAGAGAGTCGATGAGGATGTTTTTGGGGAAGCGGCATTTGAAGCCGAAATCATGATGCCCGTCGTTGTTTGCGTCAAAGAGCGCGCGGCGCCTGGGTTCCTTTTTCCATAGCTCAAGCTTTTCTTTGGAGGGCTGCCATGAGCAATTGCGGATAACGATATCGCCGTCCCAATGCCCGCCGTAATCATGGCGAAGGTACACGACTGCAGGTCCGTATATGGCAGTATCTTCGATAGTGAACAAGCCATGACCTATGGCATTTAGACCCTGCCAGCCGAGCGTGCAGTTTTTTATCGTACAGCCGCTTACGCCCTTGTGAGCGTCAAAACGGGATATTCTGCAGTTTTCAAAATAAAGATCGCGGCAATAGTTGCTGCCGATAAGACCCCAGTAGCGGTTATCGTGGATATCCGTGGTCTGAGTGCAGTTTATGAAGGATATATTTACCGCGGCTGCGACGTTTATATCGTATGATCCCATCATAACGGGAAGGCCGGCGCTGCCGATGGTATAGTAAATTTTGTGCGCGGTGAAGAGAATATCGTGTATGGTTACATTTGCGCACATTGAAACGGAGATAAAGCCCCTGTAAGGCGCGCCGTGGTCCTTTTCGTTTTCAACAAAATGGGAGATATGACCGATATCCGCGTTTGAGCGCATGATCTCGATATTGCGGCTGTGATAGGTATATTTTGATTCGCACTCGTTTGCGATGGTCACAAACTCACCGCCTGAGATGAAAAGCTTCTTTTCGTCGATGGGGGCGGCGAATATATAGGTGATCTCGTCAAAATCAAAGGAAACGGGAGAACATAGAACTCCGTCCTTGTTCACGGTGAATGCATCCGTCCTTTCAGAACCGTTATCCTGATTGAGCCCGAAACGAATGTAATCCATATGATTGTCGTTTTTGACCGCCACATAAAGATCGCGGTTTGTTATGTTTTCTATTTTAGTCTGACCCTTGGCGAGCTTTTTTAAGGGAAGGTCAACCGGAGACAGAGTGGATATGACCTTGAAGACGGGCACTTTTATATCCTCGCAGCCTCTGTCGTCGATAATGAATTTAGCGCCCTCCCAGATTGTATCGGTCGTAATGCAGGCGGTAACTGCCTTGGGAGAGATGTAGTATACCGCGCCCGGTTTTGCTTTCACGGGGAGACCAAGCTTTCCTGCTTCCTCATGCGCTTTCTTTATAGCCGGCATATCATCGTGAACGCCGTCACCTATAGCTCCGAACATCTCATAAGAAATATATTCTTTCATGCGGATCCCTCATTATTGTGTTTTCTTCAATATAATATATTTATAGCATATATGCGCCCTTAATGCAACGCGCTTTTTGTTTAAGCTTTGCGATTGACAAAAACATGAAACGATGATATTCTAATTAAGATATCTGAATAAGCCGCTGTGGTGGAATGGCAGACACAAGGGACTTAAAATCCCTCGGGGGCGACTCCGTGTCGGTTCGAGTCCGACCAGCGGCACCAAGCAAATATAATCCGAACCGATTTTCCGAATTGGAAAAGGGTTCGGATTATTTGTTTATTTCACTCTTTATGAGCAAATATGTTTTGCTGTCGGTCGGGAGATACGGCCCCGAATCGAAGTCACGTGGTCAAGAAAGAAGAATCGGCAATAAACAAAAAGCGCATCTTTCAAGGGCTGTTTTTTGTTCAGTAACGGCTCGCAAATATTTACGATTTTGAACTGGCACCGACGGTACAAATCCGCTATAATAAATTCAAGAAGCAAACAGTTTTGAACTGTTCGGAAAACTTGAATTTGACGGAGGTTATATATGGAAATAAAAATTAATACACTGACACCTGAATTGTTTCTTGACCTTTACAAGTCAGTCGGTTGGAAACCTCCGTGTATCGAACAAGTAAGAACTGCACTTGAAAATACGCTTGCAACGTTTACCTGCTACGACGGAGACTGCCCCGTGGGAATGGTCAGAGTGATTGGCGACGGCGGAATGTCTTTCTACATTAAGGATTTTGCGGTGATCCCGTCCTATCAGGGTAAAGGTGTAGGAAAGAGTCTTATGACGGCCTTGGAACGCTATGTGAAAGAATGTAAACCTCTGGATTGGGCTGTCAGCCTTGAATTGATCAGTTCTAAAGAAGCTGTTAATTTCTATAAGAAATACGGGTTTGAAGAACGGCCTTGCACTTGGGATGGCCCGGGAATGTTCAAAATGATTAGATAAATTCCTATTGTAATTCAACATAATTTTAGAGCAGCATTATCTGTTACAATAGTTTATTATTAATTCTCCGCAAATCCTTGATTAAGTTGTGGAGAGTAAAGTCCAATTTATTTTTTCCTGCGCAAAACGGCAAGTCTCATTTGAGACTTGCCGTTTTTTGTTATGCTGCTTTTTAGTTAAAGCTATAATTGAGCGTTTCTCCGGGGGCGCCTTTTATTGTCATTTCGGTTTCGTTTACAACGGCTGTAAGGCTGTTGCTGAATCCGATTGTCACGTTTAGTTTTGTTAACTTGCAGTCTTTCCATTCAAAGGAGACGGTATGTCCTCCGGGGAGTTTGAGTCCTGAGATATGACCGCTGCTCCACTTTGAGGGCAGAGCTCTGAGAAAATGTGCTTTTCCGTCGAAGAAACCGCAGAGGGCTTCGAGCACGGCGGATACCATGCCGAAATTACCGTCTATCTGGAAGATATCGGGAGCAACGCGGGGCTTTACGGGGTCGGGGTGGATATCCAGAAGGCTTTCTGTGGCAAAGTCGCAAAGGAGACCCTCTATTTGTTTATAAAAGCCTTCGGGATCGCCGATCCTTGCGCAGATGTTTGATATCCACGCTCTGCTCCAGCCTGTATAGCCGCTTTCGTGGGAAAGCCTGTAATGGAAAGACTTTACGGCTGCATCGTATTCCTTTTTACGGTTTTCGGGAGTGAAAATATCGGAGGGATACAATCCGTACAGATGCGAAAGATGCTTATGACCCGGCTGTTCTTCGATGAATTCCTCGTTCCATTCAAGCAGTCTGCCGTCGCTGCCGATCTTAAAATCGGGAAGCTTGCTTCTGAGAGCTTTCCATTTTTCTGCCTCTTGAGTATCGATATTTAGTATCTCGGCGCTTTTGATAGCGTAGGAAAATGCATCATAGGCAAGCTGGACATCGATGGCGCTTGAAGAACAGATTCCGACGGTCACCACATTTCCCGCGCCCACAAATCTGTTTTCTGGGGACTGGCTGGGCATGATCTGCATAACGCCGTTTTCGTCTTCTTCGAGGAAGTCCTCGTAGAAAAGGGCGATCTCCTTGAAAAAGACATATGCTTTGTTCTTCAGGTAATCCGTATCGCCCGTATATTCAAAATGCCTGAAAAGCGCCTGCGCTATCCATGCCGCAGCGCCGACCCATACGGCATAGCCGAAGGATTCGGGGGTGCATCTTCCCCAAACATCGCCTGCTAACGGGAGCCATATGCCCCTGCATCCGTAAAGATCCCTGGCGGCTTTTCTGCCGCTTTCAATAAAAGTTAGAAGGAAATCTGTGAGCGGCAGGGCGAACTCGGAAAGATTTGCGCCTTCTATCATCCATTCGTTCATTTGCAGATTGATGTCAAAATGATAGTCCGAGTTCCATGGTGGAGAAAGCTCTCCGTTCCACTTTCCCTGCAGGTTTGGCGGAAGCTTTCCGCAGATGCAGGATGAGATCATAAGATATCTGCCGTAGTGGAAATAAAGCTCCTGCAGCTTTACATCGCTTTTGCCGTCCTTGACGGCTTTGATGCGATCGTCTGTAAAAAGCTCGCTTTCATCGGCTTTGATCTCAAAGCTCATCCTGTCCATGTAAGATCTGAACTTGGATGAATGCTTTTTGTACAGATCATCAAAGGCGAAGCTAAGCTCCCTTTCATCATTGTTTGAAAGGATTATATTTGCACAGCAGATAAGCTCCTTTGCGCTCTTTACATATATTCCGTCATCGGCGGCGTTTACATTTCCGTCGGTTTTTATTTTGACGATGACCTTATAGCAAATCCCACAGATAAAGCTACAGGTAAACAGGATTCCGTCGTTTGTGTATTTTACATCGCAGTTGGCTTCCTTATCGAAGGCGCGGGCAAATTCCAGCTTGCCGTTTATGCCTTTGTCACTTTTCCATCTTGCCATAACAAGGCCGTCGCAGCTGTCGCAGAAGAACTCCGATGCAATAGAGCTGTTCCTTTTGGCAGATATAAGACCGTTTTCAATATCAAGCTCGCTTGATTCAAGGTCGATCCGATCTTCTATGGTAAATATGATATCGCCTGCGGGCTGATATTTGTCTATCCTGCCGCTTTCGATATTGCAGTCACCGCCGTAACCGGCGAAAAAGAGGTTTGCATAAACGGTCGAACGGAAATAATCTCTTTTTTTGAGAAGCTCTCTTAAAACGGGAAGCTTATCTGCAGCATACTGCGTTTCTCTGTTTTTATACTTGCCTCTCCAGAGGTATTCGTGGTTGAGCGAAAGTATGTCCTTGTTTTCATCGCCGTGGTACATTGCCGCAAGCCTGCCGTTTGAGATGGGCAGACCGTTGATCCATTCTTTGGGAATATGATCGTATTTTAATTTATACATAAGTGACCCTCCGTTTTTTGTTCGGGCTGTGTTATGGGGCTGTTTGATCGGTCTTTTTGCTTTTTATATCGCGGATAAGTATTGCCGACATGGTGGCGATAAAAAGCACTGCATGAGTGAAAAGATTACCGTATGCACCTGCCAGCAAATCATATGCTATCCATGTAAACGAATTTGACATATAAAGCACGCGATAATGCTTTGCATTGCTTTGGGATACGCTCAGTACAAAAAGCATAGCGGCTAATAGAGCTAATATATCGTACCAATGCGCAAATGTGACGGCATTTATTACCATAAATACCACGGCTTCCAAAGCGATCAGCCATTTGGGCAGTTTTTTGCCGCGGGCGTCGTAGGTATAGTTTATCAGGACCTGTATGCAGGCGGTGAAGCATATTGCCGCACCGCTATAGCCGGAAATGAGCAGATAGCTGATGCCTACAAGCACATTGCCCAGAAAATTCAGCATAAGAATGGTTTTCATCTTTTTGCCGAAGGGCTCGATCAGCCCCAGAACGGTGGCGATAAGCGACGCTGCATAAGAAAGCGATTCCATCAGATCCTCCTGTACAAAGATAAAATCAGTTGCTGTTTTTGTTTGCCTTTCTGGTCGCGGTCTTGTCGTTCTGATTGAAGGCAAGATTTTTGTTTGAGTCGGCTTTTGCTACGCGGCCTTTTGCAAGCGAGATAAGCCCTTTTTCGTCGATATAGTGCTTGGGATCAAATTCACTGCTCAGAGCGTACGAAATGAGCCTGCGCCTTAACCATTTTGCGGCGGGATCGTTTTGGTCAAGATTCAAGCTGCACACGAGAAGTCTTCCGTTCAAGGCACTGAATTCAAACAAAGCGGATTGACGGATGACATATTTGTGAGTTGATACGACCTCGATGATGGGATCAAACTCTATATCGCCGCTTTCAAAGCAGACCGCCTTGCCGCCCTCGAGCATATTGACAAACTGCCAGCCGCAGAAGCCTTCGTGCGGAAGACCGTTTAGGGCGGGATGATCGGCGATGACCGTTGCCAGATTGCCGGAGGTTCGCCCCGCAAGCGCTATGCGGAAGGAGGTGGGCAGGCTGAAGAAGGGATCTGTACCAAAGATCAGTACATCGTTTCCGTTTTCGAGCTTTTCTATGAGCTCTTCGATTTTCATGCCGTTTGAAACGATAAGGTCATTTGTTTCGATGACGTTTGTCTTCGGGAAGAGATAGAGCTCCCATTCGTTTTCCGCAAAAACATCTTCGCTGTCAAGGGCAGCATAGAGCTTCATCGCACAGGGCTTATCGGTATCGGGCAAAACCGCAGTAAAATCGCAGAGCTTTGAAACTTTACCGTTTTGTATATCATCGGGGCAGAATATTGCTCTTTTGACGGTCTTTCCGTTTGCGGTAAGCCTGATCGTAAGGCGGGTATCGCAAAGCTTATCGGAACCGTAGTGCGAGGTGAAAATGCTGCAGGAAAACACATCGCCTGCGATGTAATTGGTGTTTTTTGCAATGTCGGTCAAAAGCACGGTCGGTGAATTGTACATCAGAACGTTTCTTACCGTTTCGCCGGGTTTTAATTCATAAAACTCGTTCATCATGCCGACATCATAGCCGAAGGTATGCCAATGAGTATCGATCGGGCCTAAGAAGTCATAGCCTGCGATAAGATTGCTTCTGCGGACCTTTTCAAAGCAATATTTGCGGATGCGCCTTTGCCACTGGGATGAATTCTTAAAATACAAAGGTGCCTTTTTCAGCACTCCCTTTGATTCAAGATGGCGTTCAAGGGAGGTGAACATATCGGTATTGCCCACGCGCAGACCCTTATACCTGTCCTTGAGACTAAGATCTGTGTAGGTGCCGTCAATGCATATCTCGTGGCTCAAACGAGGCTTGTTATATACGCTGCTGAAGCTGTCTATATCCGAGGGATCGCCGGTTGTTGAGAAATAGCTGTGCGCTCCGTTGGGATATGAACAATAAATATCGCTGAATTCTCCCACGGTTTTCAGTCTGCGCGGATGATGCTTGAAGGGCGTTAAAACGGTTTCGGGCTCCTGATCGGGCTCGCACCAGAAGTATTCAAGACCGCGCATTGCGCTCATTGGGGCAAAAAGGGAATCGGTATTTGCATGCACGATATCGGCGCACTTGTTCAGATGTTCTATAAAAGGATCATCCATCAAAAGCTCGTTTCCGCAGCAGTAGATAATGACCGATGTATGCCTGCGGCAGAAATTTACGATTTCTTCCCATTCCTCCAAAGTGGTGTTGTTGGGGCTTTCGACCTGCATCAGCATACCGAGTTCATCGGCTGCCTGCATGTACTCCTCTTCGGGGATGAAGGTATGAAAACGAATGAAGTTAAAGCCCAGTGCTTTGAGCTTTCTTATTACGTTTCTGTAGTATATGATATCGTGATTCGGGTGTATGGTTTCGGGGAAATAGCAATGCTCGCAGACTCCTCTGAGAAAATAGGGGATGCCGTTGAGATTGAGATGAACGCCGTCACAGCTAAGGCGGCGGACGCCGAACTGCCTTTTCAGGCTTGCATTTGCTAAGGAAACTTCAAGAGTATAAAGCTTCGGGTTTTCGGGAGTCCAGAATTCAAGCCCTTCGGTATCAAAGGTGAAATCCGATGCCGCGTTTCCGCTTTTCAGGATATTTCCGTTATCGCAGATTTTCCAGTCAAAAGCGATGCTTTCGGTGCTGTTTATTTTTACATCTGCTTTTTTACAGTCATCGGATATAAAAACAACGGCGTCGCGCAGAGGGCTTTTGTATGTTCTTATCGCAACATCGCCGGTGATGCCGCCCGTAAACTCGTTTGCGGCTCTTGAAGTAAGACCCGAGATGGGTTCGCCTGCATATCCGTTGAGACGATGGTTTGATACCGAAAGAACGATGGTGTTTTCGCCTTTCTTCAACACATCTTTTGGAATGTCGATATCAAACGGAGCGCTGTAGCCCAAATGCCTGCCAAGATATGTATCGTTGAGCCAAACGGATACGGCGTTTTGCACGCCTTCAAAATGGATCACGGACGGGGATGAAATGTCTTCAAACAGGAACTTGCGGCGATAAAAGAAATTGCCGCAGATGTTGGGCAGCGCCATGTCGGGCGGGGTGGAGGCCATGGGGTATTTTTGGATACCGTATTCGGGATTTATCCTTAGCTTGTGATAAAACGGAGTTTTAGCAAAAGCTTCCGTCATATCCTCCCAATAACCGGGAACAGCATCTTCGATAAGGGATCTTCCCATATCCTCGGGCTCGGTGCCGGCAAGATCCTCGTTGGCCGAAAGCTGTTTGTATGGATTTTCGTGCGATAAATAAGCATCCTGCGCATAGTCCATTTCCCATGCGCCGTTCAGCGATACGTTTGCGTACAGCATAAGATCGATCCTTTCTCAAGGTGATGCAGGTTTGATTATTATAAAACGGTTTAATATATAAGGAAGTTTTCAGATACAATATAGCACAATTTTCCCATTATGCAAGCATGATTTTGGATGCGCCGCGCTATGACCAAAACCTTGCTTTCAGCAAAAAGGCTTGAGCTGCAGGTATATAAATATGTAATGGAGCCAAAGGGCCGGTATAATTTGGCGATCAAGTTGAAATGCGCTGTTGAATTTCTCATTTGGGCATGTTATAATTAAATTACAAGTATAAATCTATTTATGGAGGGTATATATAGAATGAAGAAATTCATGGACAAAGACTTCATCCTCGAGACTCCTACCGCTGTTAAGCTGTTCGACGCCTGCAAGGATCTGCCCATCGTTGACTATCACTGCCATCTCAGCCCCAAGGAAATCTACGACAACCCCACTTACACCAACATCACTCAGCTGTGGCTCAACGGCGACCATTACAAGTGGCGCCTGATGCGTGCCTGCGGCGTTGAGGAAAAATATGTTACCGGCGACGGCTCCGATTACGAGAAGTTCTATGCATTTGCTTCTTCCATGCCTTACTGCATCGGCAATCCCGTTTATCACTGGGCACATCTTGAGCTGCAGAGATATTTCGGCGTCGAGCTGACCCTGTGCGCAAAGAACGCAAAGGCTATCTGGGATATGACCTGCGAAAAGCTGGCTAACGGCGTCAATTCCGTCCGCGGCTTCATCGAGGCTTCCAATGTTGAGGCAGTATGCACCACCGACGATCCCGCCGATTCCCTTGAGTATCACATCGCTCTTAAGAACGAAGGCGACTTCAAGGTAAAGGTTCTGCCCACCTTCCGCCCCGACAAGGCTTTCGGCATCGAAAAGCCCGATTATCCCGAGTATATCGCAAAGCTCTCTCAGGTTTCCGGCATTGAAATCAAGACCGCAGGCGATCTGATCGCTGCTCTTTACAAGAGGCTTGACTTCTTCCGCTCTGTCGGCTGCGTCATTTCCGACCAGGCTTTCACTCACTTCCCCTATCTTGACTGCACCGAAGAGCAGGCTACTCAGATCCTCCAGAAGAGGCTGGGCGGCGGCGAGATCTGCGCTACCGGCATTGAGATGTTCTCCACCTTCGTTATGACCGCTCTGGCCAAGAAGTACTACGAGTACGGCATGGCTATGCAGCTGCATGTCGGCGCTCTGAGGAACAACAACACCGCTATGTTCGAAAAGCTCGGTCCCGACACCGGTTTCGACTCCGTTGCCGACAACATCCTGTCCGAGAAGCTCTCCGGCTTCTTCAAGAACCTGGGCGCTGAGGTTCCCAAGACCATCTTCTACTCCCTCAACCCCAATGACTTCTATGTAATGGCTACCATGTGCGGCAACTTCCAGAAGGAAGGCACCCGTTCCTACATGCAGCTGGGCACCGGCTGGTGGTTCCTCGATCATATCGACGGTATGCTCCAGCAGATGCGCACTCTGGCAGACGTCGGCGTTCTGGGCAACTTCATCGGCATGCTGACCGACTCCCGTTCCTTCCTGTCCTATCCCAGGCATGAGTACTTCCGCCGCATCATGTGCAACCTGATCGCAAGCTATGTTGAATCCGGTCTGTATCCCTGCGACGAAGATGTTCTCACCGAGGTCGTTCGCGGCATCAGCTACAACAATGTTAAGGCATATCTTGGCATCTAATATCTGAAATCCAAGGCGGGCTGAAAGGCCCGCCTGATTTTTTTGCGAGGATAATATGGATTATTTAAAGATCCACAAGGATGATAATGTTCATGTCGCGCTGAGGGACGGCCTTGCGGTACCCGCGGGGCATAAACAGGCCATATGCGATATAAGAAAAGGGGAGAACGTGATAAAATACGGCTTCCCTATAGGTCATGCAATAAAGGATATAAAGATGGGCGAGCATGTGCACACCCATAATGTGAAGACCAATCTTTCGGATATTCTTAAATATGAATATACTCCCAATTACAGGGAGCTTATAAAGCGCGAGCCCGATACGTTTATGGGATATGTGAGGAAGGACTCAAGCGTCGGGGTAAGAAACGAGGTTTGGGTCATAAACACCGTGTTCTGCGTAAACGGAGTGGCTCAAAAACTTTGCGATATGGCAAAAAAGGAATTGCTTCACAAATACCCCAATGTGGAAGGCGTTCACACTTTTGCGCATCCTTACGGCTGCTCGCAGATGGGGCAGGACCAGCTCAACACTCAGCTTTCTCTCAAAGGGCTTGTTGAGCACCCAAACGCGGGCGCGGTGCTGGTGCTTGGACTTGGCTGCGAGAACAACAGGATAGATGTTTTCAAGGAAATACTTGGCTCATGGGATGAAGACAGGGTTAAATTCCTTGAAGCGCAGAGCGTTGAGGACGAGTATGAGGCGGGATTGGAGCTTCTTGATCAGCTCATGGCCTACGCAAACGGGTTTACCAGAGAAAGAGTTTTTGCCGATAAACTGAAAATAGGACTCAAATGCGGCGGTTCGGACGGATTTTCGGGTATCACAGGTAATCCGCTGGCGGGAAAAGCCTGCGATATTTTGGTATCGCAGGGCGGCACGGCGGTTTTGACAGAGGTGCCCGAGATGTTCGGCGCCGAGCGGATGCTCATGGACAGGTGCGTGAGCAGGGAAGTGTTTGATAAGACCGTAAAGCTCATAAACGATTTCAAACAATATTTTCTTGACCATGGGCAGGTCGTGTACGAGAATCCTTCCCCGGGAAACAAGGACGGCGGGCTTACGACCCTTGAGGATAAATCGCTTGGCTGCACGCAAAAGGGCGGGCTGTCGCCTGTGACCGATGTTATAGGTTATGGCGAAAAAGCCCAAAAACCCGGGCTTACGCTTTTATCCGCGCCGGGGAATGATATGGTGGCATCCACTGCGCTGACCGTTGCAGGATGCCAGATAATACTTTTTACGACAGGCAGGGGAACTCCTATGGGAGCCCCGGTGCCAACCGTTAAGATCGCAACAAATACAGCGCTTTTTGAAAGAAAAAACAAGTGGATGGACTATGATGCGGGCGTGATAGCAAAAGGGCTTGAATCGGATCGGGCAGGCGAGGATTTTTACAAGTATATTATGGCGGTAGCCTCCGGGCGCCTTACCAAAAATGAGGAATACGATTTCAGAGAGATAGGCATATTCAAAAACGGAGTTACCCTGTGAAGGGGAAATTTTGGGAAAACCTATTGACATTTATTACGGTATTAAGTACAATATATCCAGTATGTATATGCTTGCGGGTGTAGCTCAATGGTAGAGTTCCAGCTTCCCAAGCTGGCTGCGTGGGTTCGATTCCCATCACCCGCTCCAAGCAAAAACATCGATTGTACGGGGTTACGGCATATGCTCGGGCAGCGCCCGGCCGTAAATAAACCCCATAATTTACAGGAGGCAACAGAAAATGGGTAAAGCGAAATTTGAACGCAATAAGCCGCACATTAACATCGGCACCATCGGCCACGTTGACCATGGTAAGACCACTCTGACCGCAGCTATCACCACCGTTCTGTCCAAGCAGGGCGCTGCT
>SVHB01000099.1 GCA_015056005.1 Clostridiales bacterium | reverse complement strand
CGAGCTTAAAAAGCCCGAGGGCATAGCCGCAAAATGGTTTTTTCTCAAAGCCAGAACCGGCAACACTCACCCCGGAGCGCAGGTGCCCTTCGGCATGGTGAGCGCATGCGCATACACCGGCGGTTATCCCACGGGCTACAGCCCCTACTGGGTCAATTCATATGCTTTCCCTCCCGAAATACAGGACGCAGACGACATGTATGCAATGGGCTTTTCCCATTTCCATCACAGCGGCACGGGCTTTATTGACGAATTCTATAATTATCTTATCGTAACTCCCGCAGGCGGCGCTCAGCCAAAAAGGTTCCAAAGGTTCTCCCTTAGAAACGAACGCGCCGTCCCCGGCATGTATTCCTGCTCCCTGGGCGGGATACCTTCCTATATCACAGCTTCAAACAACTCCGTCATCGAGCGCTTTGACATGGGGCAGGACGGTCATATCGCCTTTGACCTTGGACTGAACGGCCTTGTAAACGGCAGCGATATGATGGCGCCTTTGGGTCAGGCAGAAAAGATCGAGCTCATCTCCGGCGGCTTTAACGCGACAATAAAATACGCGCAAAGGCTGCATATATCCGTCCTTCTTCCCGACTGCAAAAAGCTCAGGGTATCCGGCGGCGACAGGGTGATCGCACCCGTGGGCGCGGGCAGAGTCCACGTATACATAGGCTTTTCCTTCGCATCGCTTATAAACGCTCAAAGGAACGCAAACGCTGCCATGGCAAATGGCTATGACGATATGTATCTTGAGGCAAGGGATATGTGGAAAGAAAGGCTTGACGCCATCGATATTCAAGCCGACGAGGAAACAAAGCACAAGTTCTATTCCTGCATGTATCACAGCCTTGTAAAACCCGTATTTACCTATGACGACGGTCCTCATGCCAATGAAGACGGCCTGAGGCTCCCCACCTGCGAATATTCCACCATGTGGGATATCGTGAAGACCGAGCTTCCACTGATCATGATGCTGTATAAGGATATGGCTCAGGCTGTAGCAAAGACCAAGATCGACAGCATGAAAACCATCGGGCTCATGCCCATCGCTATGCTGTTGACTGAGCCCGATAACAAATGCGATATGCAGGCGATGGCGCTTGGCTGCCTGACAATATACGACGCATACGTAAGAGGAGCTCAGGGTATCGATTGGAACGAAGCGCTCGATGCCATGATACAGGAGCTTTCAAGGGAAAAATACAGCGCCTTTTTTGAAACCGGCATTGCCGACGAATATCCCTCCCACACCATCGACACCGCGATCGCCTGCCACGCAGTAAGCCTGCTTGCGTGGGATCTCGGTAAAAAAGATATAGCGGAAAAATATGCGCTCCATGCCAAAAGCTGGATAAACGCATACGACAGCTCCACCGGACTCTGCCTTGAAAACGGCAAATACTACGAGGGCACGAACTGGAATTATTCCTTCCGCCTGCTTCCCGAAATGGAAAAGCGGATGGCTCTGAGCAAGGATTTCTTATCTCAGCTCGATTATTTCTTCGGTTTTGATGAGGATGCTCCCGACGCAGTCCAAATGGAGAAGGCTGAGGATTATTCTCTCGTTTCCTCCACCCGTCCCGGCTTCGAGGGCTTCAACAACGAGACCGATATGGAAACGCCCTATGCCTATATTTACTTGGGCCGCCCCGACAGGCTTGCGCAAATCGTGCGCAGCTGCGAAAAGCACCTCTTCGGCCTTGGACGCGGCGCGCTTTGCGGCAACAACGATTCCGGCGGGCTCACCTCGGTTTATGTCTCAAACGCTCTGGGCATTTTCCCCGTAAGCGGGCAGGATCTCATTTTGCTTGGCTGTCCCTTGGTCTCAAAGGCGCAGATAAAGCTTGCAAACGGAAAAGAGCTTACGATCTGCGTTGAAGGCAACCTTGAAGATTCTTATCCAGAAAAGATTTTCTTTAACGGAGAAAGCATTGACGGCTATATGATGAAATGCACCGAGCTCATGCGCGGCGGCGAACTCAGATTCGTTATGAAATGAACTAATTCGCCGCATCCTCCATGGATACGGCGAATTTTGTAAACAAGTATTTATTGTATTTTGCTGAATTTATAAAACCAAGCAAAGTTTGTTCTTCAAGTTTCTTTCAAATATTAAAATTTCTGTTTCATTATTTGAAAATTTATGTTATTTTCATCAAAAATTGCGCATTATATTGTTGAATACCGGCAGTTTTAGCCCAATATTGCGCATCCCGCCTTGCGCAAAATCGTATTATATTGTATATTTTATATAGAATATAATGACAAGATTTGCAGTGTTTGTATGTCTTGCATTGTAAACATTGCTGTGTAAGGAAGTGTTTTCCCGTGGCAGAGGCGATTTCTCTCCCCTTTGAAGCAAGGCTTAAGCTTTCAGACAAGCCGCCCCATGTGATGCTCGAGCATTTTCATGCAGGTTATGAGCTGCAGTTGGTCATAAACGCAAGCTATCAGCTCTTTGTTCGCGAGGAAAACTATGCGGTCAGCGCAAGGGAGCTCGTTTTTATCGATGAGTATAATCTTCACAAGCTTATCTACGATCAAAACGCTCCGTGCGAGCGCTATATAATTCATTTCAAGCGCAGTTTTGTTCAGAATTTTCTCAGGACCTGGGGAGGAGAAAATCTGCTTGACGAGCTGAGCAAAAAGCCCAGCTCCCATATCAACCTCGCCCCCGCAACATATGAGAACGTACGCAGTCTTTTTGAAAGGCTCTGCGATCTTTCTTCCGATGCCGAAATGTCCCCCGACAAGCGTGAAGGGCTTATCAAATCGGCGCTCTTCCTCCTTCTGGAGACCATCCGCAGCCTGCTTCCCGATGCCCGCGAGGAGATACATACCAAAAAGCAGGATCAGGTGCGCGCGATAATCCACTATCTTGACGAGCACTTTGCCGAGGATATAACCCTTGAGCAGCTCGAAAAGGTGTTCTTCCTGACCAAATATCATATCTGCCATATCTTCAAGGAAGTGACCGGCTTCTCCCTCTTTTCCTATCTGCAGCACAGGCGCGTTATAGAAGCGCAGAGGCTGCTCAGGGTTCCCGGCACCAAGGCGACCGATATTTGCTACCAGTGCGGTTTTTCGGGAGTTCAGCAGTTTTACAAGGTCTTCAAAAAGGTAGTGAACCTTACTCCGAGGGCATATGCCAAAAGATACGCAAAATAGAACTTCTCAAACGGCAAGGCTTTGCGCTTTGCCGTTTTTATATTGCCAAGAAAACAATTTGCCTTTATAATGATTCTGTAAAACACAAGGAGAATTTACATCAAAATGAATTGTCTTCATTGCGATTCCCCGATGCCCGACGGCGCTTCGTTCTGCCCCGTCTGCGGCACAAGAGCGGGCGAAAACAGTGCCCCTGCTCTACCCAAATTCGATATCGATAGCGCCTGCTCGATTGGCATAATCGGTGCGGACGACCGCATTTCTTTCACGCTTACGCCCGCAGCCTATCTTTTGATGTTCATAGTTCTGTCGATTCCGATACTCGGGCCGATCATGGCGCTCATATGGGCATTTTCAAAAAGAGCAAACCCCAATAAAAAAAATTTTGCAAAAGCTGTGCTCGCATTTTGGCTGATAGGAACAGCGCTTTTGCTGTCAATCATCTTCATCACCCTTTTGCTTGCGGCGCTGTTCATATAAAGCGCAGAAAGGAGAGCAAATGAACAAATTCTGCATTCACTGCGGCTCACAGATAAACGAGACCGATGCCTTCTGCTCCAACTGCGGTCAGAAGATCGAAAAAGCGGGCGAAACCGCTCAGAAAAGCGTTCAGGAAAACGATCGGAACAGCACTGCGGTGAGCGCTAAGGCAGAGCCTCCCAAAAAGGAGAGCAAGGCATGGATAGGCGTTCTTGTGGGTTTTCTGGCGATAATCCTTGCGCTCATAATCGTGCTGATAATGCTTATTTCCAATGTCGTAAAGTATATCATCACAAACAATACCCTCATCCCCGATCATCAGTACGGGTACTCTGAGGTCATTCAGGTCGATCCCTTTGAAGACGACGAGATATACATGGGCGGCGGCTCAAGCGGCTGGGACGAGGAATACGACGAAGAATATTACGATTATCTCTATGACAGCGAAACGCCCTACGACGGTCCCATCGAAAGCCTTGAAGGCGCTTGGTATTTCTCGGTAGGCTATGAAGACTACTGGTCAAACGGCGAATCCACTGTCGAATACATAGGCTTTGACTGCTTTATCGGGCTGTACGACGATGACGAGGTCTCAATGGAGCTCATTCCCACCTACGGCTATACAGACTCAAACGACATCCCCGACAGCTACAGCGAATATTCAATGGAAGAGCTTGCCGCCTTCGAGCAGTGCGTTATGGCAAAATATGATAATGGGATATTGTATTTCACCATTGACATGTATGAGGAGATCCCCGTTGAGCTTGAGATCTGCTCCTATGCAGACGGCAGCATCGACGGCTGGTACTATACTCCGCTCTTCGATATCAAAAACCCTGAGATACAAGAATCTTACTGCTCCGTTTATATGTTCAGAGATTGATCATCCGCATCAAAAAAGCGCCCCAAAGGCGGGTGCTTGTAAAACAGTTCCAGTCCCGGCAGAGTGCCCTGCCGGGACTGTTCTTGTGTACATGATAGCCATGTGATATTATAAATTTGGTTGGATACGCTGAATACGACGGTGTTTTGCTTACTGAAAGGAGATGCGGCAATGGGGATAATGGAAGTTTACAAAGAAAATCCATGTGGTACTTTATCAATTCCGTATTGGAAGAACAAGCATATACGTATCCCTGAAAACATGTGTATTGTTCATGATTCTTGCTATGTA